>JAYKIC010000398.1:0-4097 GCA_035284985.1 Leptolyngbyaceae cyanobacterium | reverse complement strand
TAAAAGACAGGTTCATCAAGCGTCCCACCCAATTCCTGAAAAGCATCAGAAAAGGATTCCATTAACCCATTACCGTAGTCATTATTAATGGCAAAGACCACCACATTTTTAAAGCCCTTTTCCTGGGCCAATCTTGCAAGGGCAATGCCTTGGAACGTATCGGGGGGAGCGGTGCGGAACCAGAAGCCGTCAAAATCTCCGGCCTTAGCTCGTTCCGTAAATACGGGGCTAGTACTGGCGGGGGAAATTTGCACCACGCTATTCCGCACCGCAATATCCACTGAGGCACTGGATACGGAACTGGCCGCTGCCCCCACAACCCCCCCCACTTGATCCACTTCCGCCAACTTCGTCATGGCCGCAGCCCCAGCAGAGGGTTCTGTTTGGTTATCTTCAGCAATCAACGTCACGGGTTGGCCCATCACCCCTTCACAGGCATTGACCGTATCCACCAACAAGGTAGCGGCATCCTGCATGGGGCCACCGTACTGGGCCAAGTCACCCGTTACGGGTAAGAGGGTGCCGATTTTCAGACCCTCCCCACTGCCACCAGTGGTAGCCGTATCCGTGGCTGGAGTTTCGGCTGATCCCGTATCCGTTTCGGTGCCTGCCGTGTCATCGGCGGGGGGTTGGCAGGCGGTGAGGGTGAGGAGGAGGGCGATCGCCATCCCCACGTTGCCCATACCTCGGCTCAACAGTGACATCGGAGCGGCAGGGTTTGAAAAAATTGTTTTATCCATAATTCATCAACTCCTATTTCATCTTTCATCGGGTTAGATATTCATGGCAATCATGCATTAGGATAAGCCGAAAGTTGAATCAAGGCACAATAGTTTTCCAACATTGCATCATGAACCACGGCAACCTATTTACAACCATTCCACTAGACCTGACAAAAGAGGTCTTTGAGGTGCTGGCACAAACTACTACTGTTAAGATAGAACGGATTATTTCAAAAGGGCATACCTCACCAGAGACTGGATGGTATGACCAAGGCCAAAATGAATGGGTGGCAGTGTTACAGGGAGCGGCGACCCTTGAATTTGATGATGGTCACAGGGTGGAGATGGCACCAGGCAGCTATCTCAATATTCCTGCCCATACGAAACATCGGGTCGTTTGGACGACACCAGAGCAGGAAACGATTTGGCTGGCAGTATTTTATTAACTTCCGTCACTGCTATGGCATCGAGTCACTGAACCTTGGGGAAAATCCCATGAATATCTTTTTAAGCTTGGTATGTGCCTTATTTTTACTCGCTAGTGGCTGGCTAGGGCTGCATCACTATCAACTGCTGAAGGGTTCCCGTGCCATTCGAGGGGTAGTGGTTGCCATCGATCGCACGTCGGATCGGGAATCCGGTCAGCGCCATATGCCCATCGTTGAATATGTGGGCCTCGTGTTGCTGTTAATCCTATTACCGTTGCCCCAAAGTAGCTGGATGACCTACGAAATACTCAAACTCTTTAGGGTTTTTCGTTAAGGGGAGAGGAAGACTGTTTCAATTAATGGAAGAGGAAAGAGCGATCGCCCCCTCCCTCCTCATTCTTCCCTCCTCGTTCCTCGTTCCTTAATTACCTCCTCACCTTTTTGGTTGTCGCGTGCCACGATCAATGATCGCGTGTGCCACGGTATTTGGTCAGCGGCCAAGATCTATACTTGCAAGGAGTTGTAGCGATCACGCTTGAATTGTTTGATGGTGGTCGCCTGCATATATTGCAGAAGTTTACAATGTGGAATACCTTGTCAGATCAGAGATTGGGCGATTTAAAGGTCAAATAGCATGGCACGCGCAGAAGTCATTTAACGTGGCATAGGAAGAGATGTTGTTTGGATGGCTGAAGTGTTTGTGGGAGGGGCGATCCTGGCTGTTTGCCGAGCCGCATTGATAAGGATAGCTGAGATCAAATAGCTCGGCACGCGACACATTGTCCAGCATCTTCCGCTGCACAGGGTAGATGGCGCAGTGAGGGCATTTCCTCGGAATAGCAGGTTGGCACCAGTGCCAATTGGGTGACTTCGAGGACTGCCCCATTACTGATGGCACATCCGCACCCCTTTCGTTACACCTCTGGGAGTTGGTTGGGGTCAATACCTTGCGATCGCAAATAGTTTTCTAATCGTTCTTTTTGCTGTCGCTCTTGGTCAGCCCGTTGCCGTTCTTGGTCAGCCCGTTGCCGTTCTGCTTCTTCAGGCAAAGGAATGAGTTCTCCGTCTGCCGTAAACCAGCGCAGTTGCCGTTCATAAATCCCAAGTGCTAGTCCTAACTGCTCGCTAGGCAAGCGATTCTCCTCTATTGGCTGAATTGCCTCATATTGTCCATTGATAAGGCGAAATCCTGCAAATTCTAGAGTTTCAGGATGAAACCAGTAATATTCTGGTAAGCGCCACACGTCTTGATAGAGGATCTTCTTTGCGCCTTTATCTACATTTGCCGTAGAACTGGAGAGCAGTTCAATCACGACATTGGGATATTTTCCGCCTTCTTCCCAAATGGCCCAACTGCGGCGGTCTCTTTTTTCAGTTCCCAATACGACAAACACGTCTGGCCCTCTAAAGTCTCGTGATTTCAACTGCTGTGTGTTGTAATAAACGGTCAGGTTGCCCGAAATGTAGAAGTCTTGACGATCTTGCCACCAATACTTGAGTAAGCGAATGAGCAAGTCGATTTGGTTACGATGAAGGTCAGTTTCCAAGGGGGGTTCATCACTCTCCAAATTAGTCGGGGGGAATTCAATCGTGTCCGCAATATTCTCATCAACAGCGGTTGGATTCTCGTTTAGATAAACCATGTCACGATACTCCGATCAGACGCTTCCAAAATAGCTTTATAGTATATAGCAGTCTCAAACAATTTGTCAGAGGAGGGACGGACTGCACCCGCCCCTCCTCCCATTTAGCTTTTCACGAGCGATTTAGTATCGCTATATGAGCAATTCTAAATGAAATGTGAGCGGTGGTGTGGGATCGTCCGCTCCGATGCTCACATTTCCCTCCACAAATTATTTAGGAGTGGTGAGATGAGTAAAGAAAGCAACATTGATCAAGAGCCAGTGATTGAAGATCTGTGCATAACCGTTGAAGAGTACCTAGAATCAATGGCTGCTGGCATTGATATCTTAGAAATCAAGCGTCTGGAAAAGAATGGCATCTCCTACGAACTGGCACTGGATGTCATTGACATTACTCAAAACATTATCAATGGCACTGCTTCAGATGAAGATGTTGTTCGAGGACTTTATATCTTGACTCCGTCGCTCAGACATCTACTGAAGCCGGAGAATGATTGATTTTCAAGTCACTCTTACAAATGTTCCCTGTTCTGGAGACTGCACCCCTGCTTGAACCACGGCTATAGCGCTAGCCATCCAGGTTAGGAGATATTTATGGTACGGCGAAGCCGCGCCACAAATGTACCCATCTCCTAAGCGACGTGACTACAGCCATAACACCCACGCGATGTGACCAGCTAACATCCATTCCTAGCCAAGTGATGACATATTCGTGAGGCTGGATTATCGGTTGAGCCGTTCCTGAACCCTTGCCAAAATCTCAGTGCTGGGAATATCGCAACCGTAGCAAATTTTTTCAACCCATTGGGTGTTTAGGGCAATGGTGCAACGCCACTCCAGAGGAGTATCGCCCACCAAGCATTGAGAATAGTTCTCAACTAAGGGATTGTCATAGGAACCTGTTGATGGTAATTTCTTTCCGAAGATCAGCAAGTTCAGACAGCGGTGGCCACGAGAACAATCGCTAGCAGAGAGAAAAGCAGCAGCGGAATCATGAAGACTCCGCTAGATGCAAGTCAATCAGCGTACTACCTCACGGCTATGGAAGGAGTGGAGGGTTTGTAAAGTAGTTTGTGTCAAGAGAGGAATATTACAGTGGAAACCTGCCTTCAAATTCAATAGCAAAGCGATTTAAGGCCGCTTTCCAATCTCGAATTGGCATCGTCCATTTTTTGGCGAGATTGGCGATCGCCAAATAGATGACTTTCATGGGTGATTCATCAGTTGGGAAGGAACGATGATTTCTCAAGAGCTTACGGAGAGTCATATTCAACGATTCAATCGCATTGGTAGTGTCGATCGCT
>JAYKIC010000397.1:0-6600 GCA_035284985.1 Leptolyngbyaceae cyanobacterium | reverse complement strand
AATTCGCATGTCATCCATCCATCATGTCTCAGGGTTGGGTTAGCGTTGGGTTAGCCATTACAATCGTTCGTACATCTTTTTAAGCCGATCGGCATCGGTAGGGCGAATGGTGGTGAAATAGACAAAGGTGGTACCGTTGACCGCGTTATGTTTGAGCACTTTGGCATAGATGTCGTCGCTATAGTTATGGGGGCGATCGCCCCAGTAGAGATTGAGTTTTAGGTCGCTCATCTCAGGTATGGTAGCCAGGGAGGAGGTGTCATCCGAATGTCCACCCAGCCAAAGTTCCGCACCCCTAGAGGAAAGGCGCAATAGTTTGCCGTTGTGGGTGATGGGACTGACCTGTTTGCCCTCCATCATCGTCCATTTAACGGGAATCGGTTGAGGCAGCGCTTTCAACAACTGTTCCTCGCGGGGCAACACTAAATTACTATCTGAGTGAATCGCCTTGAGACTAAAGACCGTAATCGGCTGGCTCAATCCCTTGGGAATAATTTGAATCCGCTCATCCACGGTGACAGCGGAACGCACTTGATCCAACGTTTGCTCTGAAATTAAGACCTGTCCTCCCACGGTGTAGGATTCAATGCGGTAAGCGAGATTGACATTTTTGCCAATCGCACTGTACTTTGCGTGCTTTTCTGAACCAATGTTGCCAACCACCGCGTCTCCAGTGTTGATGCCGATGCCCATCTGGATCGGGGGCAATTGCCACTCGACCATTTGTTGGTTGACCTGGGTCATGGCTAATTGCATGGCGATCGCACAACTCACTGCCCGTAGCGCATCATCCTGACGTTCCGTGGGGGCACCAAATAGCACCATCAACCCATCCCCCGTCAGGTCATTAATGGTGCCATCGTATTCATTAATCACCTCCGTCATCTGGCCCAGATAACAATTGAGCATTTTCAGCACATCTTCCGCCGCCAAATCTTCCGACAAGGCGGTGAATCCGCGTAAATCCGCCACTAACACCGAGACTGTGCGCCGTGCGCCGCCCAACTGGAGGGCGGCTGGACTCGCCAACAGCGTACTGACCACTTCCTCAGTCACATAGCGGCCAAAAATGCTGCGAATGGATTTGTTACGCTGATCCAAGTCCGTCAACACGTCATCCGCCAGCAAAGTGGTGACTTCCTGAAGCAATTCCAACTCAAGTTTAGCCGCTTTTAATTCAGCGACTTCTTGCCTCAATGCAGCCACTTCTTGCTGCCACTCATCAGGAGAGTGGCCTTGGTCTAACTCTGACATGCTATCTGACATGTTGGCCTAGGGCCTTACGTGTACTCAGAAAATAAACGGTCATGAAACCTAATTTGTTATTGTAAAAGTGGGTAAAGTGGGGTGAGGCAAGCCCCTTGACGTAATGGTGGATAGGTTGGTTAACCCATCGATGTTGTTTCCCTCCGCTGTTTAGCGGCAAGCAATATCACGACCGTGCGTCCTAACCCTGTGGCGATCGCCACACCCAGTGGCAACACCAATGTTCCATCAATCTATATATTGCCTCTCACCATAACATACCCATTAATCCGGTTTTTCTTCCGCTAAGGTTCGACGCTGCTGTGCCAGTTTTGCCATAATTTCCGCGTGGACGGTGGGGCTGATGGGGTAGAAATAGGCCAAAATTAACCCGCCAATTAAAAAAGCGGTGGGGATGGGACCAATGGCCATACGGATCACGAACAGGGCTGAGTCGGGCTGTACAATTCCTTCTGATGCGGCTGTCTGTCCGGCAACCCGGCCAATGTATCCCGCGTGATCAAGGGCTTGCCCTACGAGAAAAATCCCAGCGGCTAAGCCAATTTTTTGCACCATCACCATAAAAGCATAGAATACGCCTTCACGGCGTTGCCCCGTTTGCAGCTCATCCAGTTCAATCACATCCGGTAACATGGACCAGGGAACAAGATAGGCCGTGGATACCCCTAGACCCGCGATCGCCCCCCAACAATACATCAGGGGAATTTGGCCTGGTGCTAAGTTAAATAACCCAATTTGGGCAATCAACCAGGCCGATGTGCCCATAAAGTACACCGTCCGTTTACCCACCCGTTGACTGACCCGACTCCAGACAAATAGCATCAACAGGGCGGTGCCTTGCACCGTCAGGGCAAAGGTAGCAAAGACATCAGCGGTTGCCTGCATCCAACTGATGACAAAATACAGCATGACCACCACGGTAATTTGGGCCGCCAACCAGGAACAGAGATAAAGTCCCACCACTAATAGGAACGGACGATTACTAAAAGCAATGCGGACTTGCTGCCGCAGGGACAAGCTGTTCTTTGTCATGCGTTCGGCGCGGCGGCACTCATTGGGGATGACGTGGCGATGGGTTCCCAGGACACAGATATAAAGCGGCACAATACACAAAAATGCGCCCACCGCTCCAATGGCTAGGTATTGATAGGGGGGAAATTCTATTTTGCTGAAGGCAAGCTGGATGGAGAGGATGGCCAAAATACTGCTGCCGATGGCAAAGGTGAAGCGAAAGCTGTTGAGATTGGTGCGCTCGTTGTAGCCCTGGCTCAGTTCTGGGGTCAGGGAAACGTAGGGGAGATAAACGGCGGTATAACAGGTTTTATAAATAATGCCAATGACAACATAGTAAGCAAAGAGTAACCCGTCGTTATTCTGAATGGGAATCAGCCACAGGAGGAAAAAGGATAGGCCAAATGGTACCGCTCCAATTACAATCCAAGGATAGCGGCGACCCCAACGGGTTTGGGTGCGATCGCTCAACATGCCAATGATAGGATCGCTAATGGCATCGCTGACTTGACCAATCACCAACACATAACTGGCGAGGGCGGCTGATAATCCGGCGACATCTGTGAGAAAAAACATCAGACAGAAAGCCAAGAGACTGCCCGTAGCTGAAATGCCCATGGTTCCAACTCCGTAGGCTAGTTTCGTTGCAAATCCAAGGGGTAACTGGGCTTCATCCCCTACTGACATACTTTTCATAGTTCACGTATTGCGTCCGTTCTGCCATAATGCCCTGAAGGCTACAGGCCAATTAAAAACCAGCATACAAGATGGGCCGCATTCCTTGGGGCATTCTTGAGGGTTACGGCTGAAGAACCATGTTTAACTGTCTCGCCTTCAATATCTATTTTCTCGCCTTCAATATCTATTTAGGCCAAACTAACGGGAACAATCACTATATAATGCAAGTCATTCGGTGCATCCTTATGACTTTGGCAATTGCTTCGTTGAGTCCCGTAAGGAGATACTGTATCTATCATGGATTTTCTCACAATCGCCCTTCTCGTAATGATGGTGTTTTGGTCTAACTCAGTTCTGCATCCCAAAAAGGAAGAGAAGAAAACGGTGGAAGAAGAACTGGGGGATGTGGTGGGCAAAGCCCTTAAGGAAAACAATTTTGACGATTTTGGTAAGACGTTAGGGAAATACCTGAAGGAAACCGCTAAAAATGGGAATACTCAAGGGGGTGCGGTCAATATTAATATCAATGTTGATTCCCGCAAGTAGCAATTTCACAGGTCCATTTCTGAGGGCGTAGGTTGTTCTAGGGGATGGACTTACGGTTTGGCCATTGGGCGGGGAGGCAATGAGGATTGAGTTGATGGGGCGATCGCCTAGTAGCTACCATGCTCCTTCTCCTCATACAACACAGGCTAACCCCCTTGGGCTAGCCTGCACTAGAAATGTGGAAATAGTCACCGGGGGAGAGCCAGTCTATGCCGTTCGATCTTCGCCCAAGAGCACGATGATTAAAGATATTGCTCAAGTGTTTGGGACAATGTGGTCTTAGGAACAGCCCCAACTACCATGTCAACCCGCTGTCCATCTTTGAATATAATTAGTGTGGGAATGCTGCGAATCCCGTAGTTATTGGCGACCATAGGATTTTCATCCGTATTTACCTTGACCACCTTAACCCGGCCATCGTACTGAGTAGCCATTTCTTCGACAACGGGAGCCACCATCCGGCATGGGCCACACCAAGGTGCCCAGAAATCAACAAGGACGGGAAGCTCACTTTTAAGAACTTCGGTATCAAAATTTGCATCGTTTACTGCGGGTACTGGACCTGTTGACATGCCTGAAAACCTTACTAATGTATGCCTGCAATTATCTTTTAGGAATTTTACCATAGCAGAACCCAGCAATTTACACCTAGTACCGCCTTGTTTACCCAAATGGGGGAGTAATTCCTCAACTCCTACTATAACAGGGTTTCAAGCGATCGCCCATCCCCTTCGATTTCCTAACGTAGACCCAAATTTAGGTCAGAAATAGAATCACTAGTTTTAGAGAAAATTAAATGTTTCGCCGATAAACCAGATATAGATAATGTAAAACAACCAGCCCTCCCAAATCGTTAATTTCTTATCCTGGGCCACGAAGAATAGCAGAATAGTACTAGCAATCATTGTGGGCAAACTTTCTCGAATGATGGTACCCGGAATGGTCAATTTACCCAGAATGCCAGGAATTCCCATAACGACGAAGGAGTTGAAGATATTCGACCCCAGCACGTTACCCACCGCTAATTCCGCTTTACCTTTGCGAGCGGCACTCACCGTAACAATCAGTTCTGGCAAGGAGGTGCCCAAGGCCACCGCACTCACTGCAATAATTTCCTCGCCAATTTTGAAGATTTTAGATAGTTGAATCACCGAGTCAATGGTAAAGTTGGCCCCAACATAAATGACCGCTGCACTAACAATCAGCAAGCCAACCTGTTTGAGTAAGAACCATTTTTTATCATCGAGTTTAGCCATCGCCTCATCATTGCCATCACCATCTTGGGTTTCTTCCTCGATTTCTTGGCTAGTGTTGACAATGTACAGCAGGTACATGATGTACGCCCCCAGCAGCAGTAGGGCTTCCCCCCTAGTAAAGTTCCCATCCCAAATCTCTAGACCTAGTAAAAATGCTGACCCCACAAACAGGGGTAAATCCACCGAAACCAGGTCATAGGAAATATCCACCCCTTTCTTGGTGACAATGGAGGCGGTCCCCACTACCAGCAAAATATTAGTAATGTTGGAGCCAATGACATTACCGACGACCACCTCTGATACGTTTTCAGAAACGGCGAATAGGGAAGACACTAGCTCTGGCAGGGATGTGCCAATGGAGACAATGGTGACACCGATAATAAACTGGGGAAAGCCGAGGGTTACGCCCAACTGTTCGGCAGCGTCGGTAAAAATGTCTGATGCCTTTACCAACGCAGCAATTCCCACCGCGAACATGATTATGAAAATGAAAAGATCATCAGGCATCGTTATTTATACCCAAACCCACTAAACATACAAAATTTGCTATCTAAATTAATTACTATCTAACAGACATAGCACCTTATGTTCCCTTGCTAGCAAGTTTTTGGGCGCACTGGGTAAAATTGGCCAACCCACAGAAGAGGAGTCCCCCAAGTAACTACCCTGCCTGTTAAACGTGAAGTTTGATCCAGTTGGCAAAAGTCCTAAATTTTGTGCGGCAACCCTGGATAGGGATGGGATTTATGAAGCTTTGGCGGTTGCCATGGACTTGAGGTATTCGGTGTTAACCCCGGATTCCCGTGGTAGGGCAATTTTGCCTGTACGGGCGATTTCACGGATACCAAATCGGGTGAGGACTTGAACAATGGCCACCATTTTGCCGGGGTCGCCCACCACTTCCAGGGTAATGGACTCTTCGGCTACGTCTACCACCCGTGCCCGGAAAATTTGCGATAGTTCGACAATTTCGGAGCGGGTGGCGCTGGAAGCATTGACTTTGAGCAACATTAATTCCCGTTCTACGCAAGGAACTTCGGTGATGTCACTAATTTTGAGCACATTAATCAGCTTATTGAGTTGTTTCACCACTTGATCGATGGCGCGATCGTCCCCTTCCACCACCATCGTAATACGGGAAATTCCCTCTTTTTCAGTATGTCCTACGGCCAAGCTTTCGATATTAAACCCCCGTCGGGCGAAAAGTCCAGCGATTCGGGTCAAAACTCCAGCTTCGTCTTCAACTAGAACAGAAAGGGTGTGCTTCATGGTCGGTGAGGAATTAATGATTGAACAGATGGTGATTGAACAGGTGCAAGGTAAATTTGTTGGGATTAGAACGCTTAGAACTGGGGCGATCGCCCTCTATCGTCCATCATCCTTTAACCCAGTTTCTCATTATATGGGACGATGGTTCTTGCTGTCAGAACTGTATCAAAACATCTCGGTTCATAACGGCTCTCAGCGGATGGAATTTGTGAGGCAACGGATGGCATGAAATGGCTGTCACTGTTTGGCGTATGGCTAGGACTGGCTCTGATAACGGGGTTGGTGGTGAGTCTAGGTTGGCAACGGGTCATGGCGGGGTTGCAAGCAGCAGGTTGGGCTGTATTCTGGTTGCCCCTGTATTTTCTGGTGCCGTTGACTTGTGCCTTATTGTCTTGGTGGTATTTATTTCCTCGGCGGTCCTTCCCTGGAAGTGGTGTTGCGCCATCGTCCCCCAACCTGCGCCTTAGTGCCTACTGTACCTGGATTAATTTTGCGGTTAATTGGCTATTGCCTGTGGCCCAAGTGGGGGGTGAAATTGCGCGGGTGCGGCTATTGCTCAAGCGTCAGTTTGCGG
>JAYKIC010000396.1:0-3276 GCA_035284985.1 Leptolyngbyaceae cyanobacterium | reverse complement strand
TCCCCCAACCTGCGCCTTAGTGCCTACTGTACCTGGATTAATTTTGCGGTTAATTGGCTATTGCCTGTGGCCCAAGTGGGGGGTGAAATTGCGCGGGTGCGGCTATTGCTCAAGCGTCAGTTTGCGGTGGGGGAGGCGATCGCCTCTGTGATTGGCGACCAAACGCTTCAGTTAGTGTCCCAAGCGCTCTATGCCCTGGTGGGGATTCTGCTGTTGGGCTTCAGCCAACTGGATTCACCGTTGAATGCAGGACCGAATGTGCCACAGTTGTGGTTGCGATTGAGTTTCAGCTTGATTATTTTACTAGGAATGACGGTAGGATTTTACTGGGTGCAACAGCAGGGATTATTTAAGCTGCTATCACGGGTGGCCCACAAATTTCCGCTAATTATGCCCGATGTTCAAAATGCCGCTACCCAGATTGATCAGGCGGTGGTGGCCATGTATAAACGGCGCGATCGCCTCCTGATTGCTAGTTTTTGGCGGTGTGGCTTCCGTTTACTGGCGGCTGGGGAAACGTGGTTGGCCTTGCGATTTTTGGGACATCCGGTGGGCATTGGGGAGGCGATCGCCCTGGAAAGCTTGGGACAAGCCATTCGTTCCGCTGCTTTCTTAATTCCAGGCGGATTAGGGGCGCAGGAAATTGGCATTATGGGAGTCGGTACTGTATTGGGCATCCCGGTTACAGTTGGTTTGAGCCTTTCCCTATGTAAGCGGATACGGGAATTGGCGATCGGCGTTCCTGGCCTGATCGCCCTCCAAATTGAAGAAGGTCGAGGGTTATGGTCAAAGCAATAGAAAATCTTCATGGTCTTGGGCTGAACCTCGCCTAAACTTGAGGTGACGAGGATTGGAAATCAGCAAGCCATGAACCTACAACTTTCTGACCATACCTTTGCCATTGTTTTGGAAGGATGGGAACAACTATGGGCGGCCCATCTCGGTCAGACGATTTACGTGCCCATCGACCACATTGTTCAAGTGACGGTGGGCCTACCCCAAGGCATTTGGGATGGCATTCGGGCACCGGGTACCTTTGTGCCGGGGGTGATTCGGGCAGGTACCTATTACACCCAACAGGGGCGGGAATTTTGGTATGTGACGCGGCAAGATGACACGGGTTTTGATCAAACAACAGTACTTGCCCTGAATTTAACGGCGGATGAATACTACAAGCGCATCGTGTTATCGGCTTCTGATTGTCAGGGGTGGGGCGATCGCCTCCAGGCTGCGATTTTAGCAAAATGAAAGTAGCCCGGTAGCAAAGGCAACTGAGACGGCTTCAACCAGGCATCGGAATTATTAAAGCGATAGGTTAGCCCAAGTCAATGCGATAGTGTTCCGGGCTGGTGTTTCCATGAACCGTTTTGACTAGTGCCTCTACTAAGATTTGGGTTTTCAACAAAATTTCTTCAAACTCTAATTCGGGTTCAGATAGCGCAACTATTCCGCCTCCGGTGCCGATGGAAATACCTGCTTCCGTAACGATCGCACTCCGAATCACAATGTTTAAATCCGCCGTACCATTCAGCCCTAAAAACCCGATCGCCCCCGAATAAATGCCCCTAGCTTCTCCTTCCAATCGATCAATAATTTCCATCGTCCTCAACTTAGGTGCCCCGGTCATGGAGCCACCTGGAAATGCAGCCCGGATACAATCGATCGCCGTTACCTCAGGACGTAATTGTCCCCGAATCGTGCTAACCAGTTGATGAACTGTAGCGTAGGTTTCCACTTGCATCAGTTGGGGTACATAAACACTGCCTACTTTACAAATTCGGCCTAAATCATTACGCAATAAATCTAAAACCATCAAATTTTCAGCCCGTTCTTTCTCGTTTTGGCTCAACTCTAACCGTTTTTGCTGGTCTTCTTCAGCCGTCTTGCCACGGGGACGGGTACCTTTAATTGGTTTGGTTTCGACCCAGCGATCGCCCCCAATCTTAAGAAACCGCTCAGGGGAAGAACACACAATGGTAAAGTTATCAAAACGCAGAAAACACGCATAGGGAGAGGGGTTAAGCTGTCGCAAATGGCGATAAAATGCCAGGGCATCCACCGTAGAATTAGTGTAGAGGCGATTGGTTAAGCAAATTTCGTAGCTCTCTCCATTGCGGATTTCTTCTAGACATTGGTGGATATTTTTCAGGTAAGTGGTGCGGGATTGACTAAACCGAAATATAACAGGCTCTCGGTGATAATTGGATGGGATTGGAGGCAATTCAGGTAGGGATTCCAACTGTTTTGATACGAATTTGAACCAAGTTGTGGCAGATTCTAGCTCATCTCGTTCACCTAAATATAGGAGATAAACGACCTGTTCTTGATGGTCAAATGCTAACATTTGAGCTGCTAAAAGAAAGACGGCATCGGGGAAGAAAGATGGGTAGGAAAAAACAGCATCGCAATCCCGTTTTAATTCATAGCCAAAATAACCAACAAATCCACAATTAAAGTCAAATGGAAGCTGACTATTGATGCAAAATCGATGATCGATTTCCTGTTGTAAGAAGTCAAATATATTACCTTTCTTCTTGATCTTTCCACTTTTATCCGTTATTTCAAGATAGCCTTGACGGCAGTCATAGCTAACTTTTAGACTGCGATCGCCCCCAGTATCCCCCATAAATGAAAACCGAGATAGACCCGCTTCTATCTGACTACTATCTAACCAAAAAGCATCGGAACTGGTGCCATATAAATGGACAAATACCCGTTCTGGATCGGGCATTGATGATAATTTTCGGACAAATACTTTAAGGGGGGTATCTGATGCTGAAATCGGTTTGGGTGGAATGGATTTGGCCCTAATCGATTTGGCTGGAATGGGGAAAAGGGTTGATCGCTGACCAATGGGTAGGGAATTCTGAGATTGGTGAAATGCTAGGGTGAGGGTGTGGAAATTTTTGAGGAGGCGATCGCCATACTCCGTACAAATTGATTCAGGATGAAACTGTACGCCAAAAATCGGTTTATGGCGATGGCGCAAACCCATAATGCCACCATTTTCCGTTTCGGCAGTCACCATTAAACAGCGGGGAAAATTAGTGCGATCGACCACCAAAGAATGGTAGCGTACTGCATTAAATGGGGACGGGATATCCGCAAATAAATCAGTAGCATGGTGGTGAATCGGGCTGAGGCGATCGTGGCAAACCTCTGGGGCATGAATCACCTGCCCACCAAACACCGTGCTGATGCCCTGATGCCCTAAGCACACCCCTAGTAGGGGAATAGTGCTATGTTGAATAATTTGGCTACAAATACCAAAATCCT
>JAYKIC010000395.1:0-5625 GCA_035284985.1 Leptolyngbyaceae cyanobacterium | reverse complement strand
AGTTGACCGTGGAGTAAGGATGCTAGCCAGTCGGCTTGATGGAGGAAATAGTTAGCTGATGCCGTTAATCCGTGCTGATGCCACTGAATTAGCTTGGTAAGGCTAGAGCTAGCACTGGTGACAGGATGACCGTTGGGGGCAATGGTCTTTACTAACTCAACAATGTCTTGATTGCCAGTGTCGTTATACATCAAGGGTGGAGCTACAGGTTGGCCCTGTCCATCACACAGCAACACGGTGGCGGAGGTGCCATTGATGGCAATGCGATGAAGGCGCGATCGCACCTCAGACGGAAGCGCTTGAATCAACTCAAATAGGGTGGATTGCCACATAGTTGGGCGGATTTCTGGAGCAACCGGATTGAAGGAAACACTCATTTCAGCAAGGATAGTGCGATCGCATTGAAGCGCGATCGCCCTGGCCCCAGAGGTACCGAAATCGATGCCGAGATATACTGCCTCCGCCATTTTTTCCCTCAAGTACAGATGTTTTTTAATCTCTCCCTATCCGTAAAGAAAGGTTGAGCAGGAAAACCTGTCAACCTTTCCCTCAATGACTCTATTCTTGCTCGAACTCGGTTTTTAACCTGGGGTCAACCACAGATTAATTAGGGCAATATCCAGCAGAAATCGGCTATTAATTCAAGAGGCTTAGATCTGATCCCACATGATACGCAACCCATCAGGCAGGGTCTTGGAAATCTGCTGAATTTGTTCGGGGGGCAATGACTCTCGGGCGGTGGAGAAAACCGCAATCACCACCGCTTCAGCCGTGACTCCCTTTGGCATTCCTCCCTCTTGCTTAATCCGGCGGAGAAAAGTTGCTGTATCTATTTTGAGTGGATTACGAAATCGGGATAGAAAGGAAACAATGGGGTTGTCGTCGCGCCACAGTTCTTCAATTTCAGCATCTTTAAATGCGGCTTCGGTCTGCTGATCTTCCGTAGTTGTCATTAGGTCTCGCATGGACCGGAACACTACGGTGGTTAAATCTTTCGCGTCATAAATATCAGGTAAGCTAGCCTTTTTCATCACGGATTCTAAAAAAGCTCGTTCGCGATCGCTAAATTTTTCCCCAGCCATATTCTGCTCTCCCTTTTGATCTAAATTTTAAGTCTGGCCTGTAAAATTTGAGACTAAACTATAATCTCAACTTGGGCATGATAGTATCATGCTGCGAAAATAGTGCCATCTAACTTTTGTTGCAGCTCATTATCCTCCCTAGGAAGGATTGAATGAAACCTTAGCCGGAAAGCAGTTAACCAGACATTGACGAATCGGACGTTATCTAAGTCACACCGCTTCCATCGCCCGTTATAACTAGGGTATCCGTTTTAGTGGCGATCCACGTTAAAACCTGTTCAATGATCGCTTGCGGGACTTCATCCTGGGGACAATGGCCTGCATTCTCCAGCACGACAAACTTTTCTACCTGGGAAAAGGTAGCCCACTTTTTAGCCATCTCGATGGGTTCCCACGGATCATCTTGGCCCCATAAAATGAGGGCAGGACAGGGCAACCGTGCCAATAAGTCCTCTGGTAGCGGACCTTGGGAGTAGCGAGTAAAAGCGGCAAATACCGCCGCTGCCCCCGGATCACTCGCAGGTTTCATCAGAATATCCACCAACTCATCCGTCACGGCTTCCGCTTGGGCATAGGCTTGCAACAAGGCGCGGCGTACCATGGTTGGACGGGCCACTAGGCTGAAAAATAGGCGACCAAACCAGGATATCCCCAGCAGGGATTGAATCAAGGGGGTGCTGAGTTGCTGGTGCCAGGGAATCTCCGCCCGTCGTCGTTCGTGCAGCATTCGCACTGAGCAGTTGATCAACACAACCCCGATGCACTGGGTGGGTGCGATGATGGTGGCTTGCATTGCTGCAATACAACCGATGGAGTTGCCGATGAAAAAAACAGGGCTACCGACAATATCCCGACTAAAATCCACCAGTTGTTGGCCCCAGGTTTCAAAGGTGTAGGATAGGGGAACCCCCGGTGTGGGCTTATCGGAAGCACCGAAGCCAATCAAGTCAATGGCGTAGACGCGACAGGTTTGGGCCAAAAGGGGGATAACTTTGCGCCAATGGCCCCATGAGGCTCCAAAGCCGTGGACCAGAACGACATTGGGGCCACGGTCTCCCATCACTTGATAGCAAATGTTGAAGCCTTGCCATTGCCAGAATTGGGGCTGGGGAAACGCTTTTAGCCACCCAGAGGGGGCGATCGCAACAGAAGAACTCATGGTGTTTTTATCAACAATGAAAGGCGTTAAATACTTAACGGCAATACCTAATTTATTTTGCCGGATTTATAGCGGGTTAGCATAGGATCAACAAGATGTTGCTTGAGAGACTGCCAATGCTGGAATTACATGCCCACACCACTTACTCCGATGGTACGTTATCGCCAAGGGAATTAGTTCAGGCGGCGGCGGCAGCGAAGGTGCAGGCATTGGCCATTACCGATCACGATACGATTGCGGGCTGGGATGAGGCGATCGCCACGGCCCATACCCTGCCCCACCCGATGGAGATTGTGCCGGGGGTGGAACTCAGTGTGACGGATGGGGCGCGATCGCTCCATATTCTGGGATTTTACCCCGACCCTGATCAACTCCGACCCTTTTTAGCGGAACGGTTGGTAGGCCGTCGTCTACGTGCCCAGCGCATGGTAGCCCAACTGACTACCTTGGGCTACCCCATTGACGAGTCCTTGTTACCGAGCGAACCTGGCACTGCTCCTGGTCGGCCCCATATTGCCCAGGCATTAGTGGCGGCAGGGTATATTAAGCACCCCCAAGAGGCATTCGATCGCTGGCTTGGGGGTGGAAAAGCTGCCTATGTTTCCTATGATGAGCTATCGGTGACGGATGGCTTGGTCGCATTAAAAGCGGCTGGGGCGATCCCCGTGTGGGCACATCCCTATTTGTGGCATAGTGCCACGATGGTGGAGGCAATGTTACCCAATTTGGTAGCAGCAGGGCTAATGGGTTTGGAGGTGTATCATCCCACCCAAACCCCGGCTCAACAGGACCGCTTGACTGGGCTGTGCCGACAGTGGGATTTACTGAAGACGGGTGGTAGTGATTACCACGGCCCTTCCCAAGCCTCGGAACGTCCGCTGAATTATTTCGGGTTGCCCCTGGGATTGTTGCGATCGCTCAAATCCCGATTACCATCATAATTCTGCGGCAAGATTAACATGGCATCTCCAAGGGAATAAAAACGGTATTGGTGGGCGATCGCTTCCCGATAAGTGAACAACAATGCCTCACGGCCTATCAAAGCACTCACCATCATCATTAAACTGGACTTTGGTAAGTGAAAATTCGTGATTAACCCATCAATCACTTGCCATTGATAACCGGGATAAATAAACAAATTAGTCTTCCCTTGAAACGGCTGTAACCGTCCTGATTGAGCCGCCGCTTCCAGGGATCGTGTCACCGTCGTACCCACGGCAATGACCCTTCCCCCCCGTTGCCGGGTTGCCTCAATTTGTGCCACCGTCGTCGCGGGAACGTCAATCCACTCGCCATGCATTTGGTGGCGGGTAATATCCTCCACCTCCACCGGGCGAAAGGTTCCCACCCCGACATGCAGGGTGACAAAAGTATGATCGATCCCCTTTTGGCGTAATGTTTCCAATAACTCTGGCGTAAAGTGTAAGCCTGCGGTAGGAGCCGCCACCGCACCGGGCTGAGCGCTATACACCGTCTGATAGCGCTCCCGTTCCAGATCTGGATTAGAAATATAGGGCGGCAGTGGTACTTCACCCAAATCGGGTAGCACTTCCCACAGGGAGGTTTTGGGGTTTTCCGAGATCGATGAATGCTGAAGGGTTGGGCCATCGAAAACCTTGAATTCAACAATCCGCCCACCAGTCGCTTCATCTACGGCTTGAATGTGACCGTGAACCACCGTTCCGTTGGTCGTGGGGCCGAATTGGATGGTACTCCCCGGACGTAATTTTCGCCCCGGACGCACTAGGGTGAGCCACTGGTTAAAGCCTTGCTCTTCCAGCAAAAATACCTCGACGGTGGCACGGTGGAACGAGGGGGGATCGGTGTCTGCTGGTGCGGTAGAGGGGGAATTGTGGGGCGATCGCATCTTTTTCCCATACAACCGTGCGGGGATCACCCGCGTATTGTTGAGGACGAGTAAATCCCCTGGATTTAACCATTGGGGTAGGTCAAAAAAGTGTTGATGATGGAGCGTCGGTTGTTGATTGGACGGGTTGAAATGGGAACTATGGGAAGAAACACCCTGCGTTTCTTCCGCTGGAGTGGCGTTGCCCCATTGCATCACCAACAGCCGCGAGTGATCCCTTGGTGAAACTGGGGTTTGGGCAATCAACCCCTCAGGCAATTCATAATCATAGGCGGATAATTGCAAATCCTGGGAAAACGCTGCTGACATACCGTTTTATCTATCCATATTGTCCGTTACAAACCCCTGGAATCTTGGGCCAGGAAAAAGCTGAAAAAGAGCTGAATAGGGGAAATACACCCACTCAAAATGCCTCAAGACGCGGGTTCTCACCCTATTTTTCTAATGCATTGCCGCCGAAAATAGAAGAGTAGCATTAGCATGGAGTCTACGAAGCATGGATTACACTTACTACCTTGCAAATGCCAGTTTAACGCTAAGGCTCGTTGAGTATCTCCACTCTACATTTTGGTTGCCCGTTGATTTTATGACGGTCATTCACCAAATTGACGGTTGGGTTGTCAGAGTTCGGCTAACCGATAGCTTAGCACCCCTAGAAGCTGGTAATTTTCGAGCTTTTTTGAATGAGTTAGGAATTCCGTTTGAACCCAGCGTTCGGGTGCGGATGGCTTGCTGGGGTCTGGAAACGGGCCAATCGGCGGTGGATGTGATGCGACGCTATCAAATTGCGGTCGTTTCCCATGGTTCCCCCGATTCTTCCGAAATCGAAGCGTTTCGGCAACAGTTTGTCCAAGGCTTGGGTTATTGTCCTGAGACCCTAGCCTAGGCTTTGGGGAAATCCCTGTTCAATGGGTTTGCTGATTTAAGGGTTTCCCTTTATTGTTCGGGCCATGCTGAAGCTCACTGCGCGTTGAAGGCACTGTCTAAAGGGCACTGTCTAAAGGGCACCGTCTAAAAGGCACCGTCTAAATAGTGTTGCAACCGCAGGATCTCATTGCCAACACACACATATGGAACCTGTGATGTCTGGATGGCCTCAATTGGGGCTGATGGTAAGCCAAAGAAGGGGGCGATCGCCGCTTGATCTACGGTATCAATTGAGGCGTTCATCGCCAATGATTCTGGAGTGGCGGAACTGGAATTGAATGGATGAGAGCGTTGGAGTGGTTCCCCCACATTGAATGCGCTGCCCTGGGGGGATCGAACGCTGACCTGTGGTGTGGGCTGACGTTGCACCAAAGCCACATCAAAACGACAGGGATAGTCAGCGAATTCCCCCTGTTCTGATAGAAATAGTTCCGTTGCTTGTAAGAGCTTACTTTGTTTTTGGGGTGTGATGGCCAACAGACCCGTATGATCCCAGTTTGCCCGATTTCGCACCTTTACCTCCACCACAATCAGCATGGGATTGGGGGGTAAGGTCTGGGCCACGATATCCAGTTCCCCCCAACGACAGC
>JAYKIC010000394.1:0-2653 GCA_035284985.1 Leptolyngbyaceae cyanobacterium | reverse complement strand
GGCCAATCCCTAATCTTGCGTAATCATCATGAACTTTATCCCGTCAATGAACATTAAAAAAATTGTCGTATTGGGGTCTGTTGGTTTAGGTACTGCAATGGTACTTGCGGTGACATCTCTGCCTTCCACCTTAAATGTCCTGAGTTTGCGAATTGGCTTACCGGGTCGTTATGACGATGGAGTGGGGGGACAGAGTGGCAGTGGAAATGGATCGGATTTTGCTGATGCTATGTTTGCTGATTCCGTTTCCGCTAATTTAACCATCGCTGATACGATTTGGACTGGCGGAACGGGGATGGCAATGGCGCAAACCCCAGCCCAGCCTGAGGGGAGAGCGGATGGCGTGATGGATGAAGAGGGGACTGATCTGTGTTTAAAACCATCCGTCCCGCCCTTAGGCATCGTGATGATCGACCAAGCGATGCAAACCACCCAACTCGTACAACAACCGGAGACATTTTTTGATCCCATCGTGAACCAGGTTGGCCCCCAGTTGATGACGGCTCTGAATCCCCAACCTTGGCCCACCCTACATGAGCGATCGCGCCTTGCCCATGTCCCGGTGATCATGTATCACGATATCGTAGAAGAAAAGGAAGTTTTTTTTGATGTCACCGTTGCAGAATTTGAGGCCCACTTAGAACTGATTAAAGAATCCGGTGCTACTCCCATCAGTATGGATGAATTGGTCCGCCATCTCCGCACTGGAATGCCGTTGCCCCCCAAACCCGTATTACTCAGCTTTGATGATGGTTATCTGGGACACTACACCTATGTCTATCCCCTGTTGAAAAAATACGGTTATCCCGGTTTGTTTTCCATTTATCACTACAAAGTTGGACGGGAACACGGTCGTCCGGGGGTGAATTGGGACCAAGTGCGGACCATTGCCAACGATCCCCTGATGACCATTGCCTCCCACAGTATTATGCACCCCAAGGATTTGCGGGATTTGGATGATCTGACCTTGACCCAGGAAATTGTGGAATCCAAGCAATTATTGGAAGAGGCCATCGGCCAAACCATTCGCTACTTTACCTATCCAGAAGGCAACTATGATGACCGGGTGTCGGAAATTGTGGCTATGGCGGGATACCAAGCTGCTCTGACGATGGATAACAATGAACAACGTTATGCAGGGGAGTCCAAGCACTTGTTGGCGATTGATCGCATCGGTCAATCCGAACTGGCTTGGGCACTGGAAAATGCATCGGGGGGGCTGGCGATCAAAAAGTGGGGAGAAGCCTTCGACTTTTCTAGTCCGGTGGTGCGATCGCCCATCGTTGTTGACGACATTCCCCTTACCCTAATTTCGGGAGGCAAACCCGTCAGCATTCATGCTGACAGCCGCTATCAATTGCCGGAAATTATGGCCGGGACAGAGGTGGTGGCCGCCGTGGATGGTGGCTTCTTCTCCCTCGAATATCTGGATTCCAACACCATGATTGGCCCGGTGATGAGTCGCAGTACGGGGGAATTTGTTCCTGGTAACGCTGGGGAAAACCCGTTGCTCAATGGTCGGCCACTGGTGTTAATTAGCGATCGCGCCGTCAAATTTGTACCCTTCGCTGCCGATCGCCACAACACCCTAGGAGGAGTTCAAGAGGAAATGGCCGATGTGACCGATGCCTTTGTTGCCGCTGCCTGGTTGGTAAAAGACAGCGCTCCCCAACCTGCTGAGTCCTTTGGCAGTCTATTTGACTATGATGCCGCACGTCACCGTGCCTTCTGGGGCATTAACCAACTTGGTCAACCCGTTATTGGGGTGTCTCATGATCCGGTTGACTCCGTGCAGTTGGGGAAAATTCTAGCCGCATCCGGGCTGCAAGATGCGGTCATGCTAGATTCTGGTGCCAGCACCTCCTTAGCTTACAAGGGTGAGTCCTTAGTAATGTATACCCCACGCCCTGTACCTCACATTGTCGGACTAGTTCCACCACCAGCATCCCAAACCGCACCAGATAGCATTGCCTGCCCCCCCCTCGATGCCCCCATGAACTAAATGGCCTAAATGGCTTCACCCAATTGCTCCTAATGTTGGCAAAAAAAACGACCCCAACGGGGCCGAAATGCGCTAGTGATTATGTCTTTATGGGTAAATACTCAACTACCAGGTTGCCAAACACGCTGATGCGATTTACCTGTAGTCGGATAAGGGGGCCTGCGGGGCTCTACAGGGCCGATACAGAGGCCCTCGGACCCAACATTGTCGCCCTCAGTGGTTCATCAAGTTGAGTCTGTAACCCTGTTGTTTTCACTATCTTCGATTTCTCTGGAAAATGAAATAATGAAACGTTCAGGTTTTTCAGGTGTTTGATTCAGGTTTTTCAGGTGTTTAATTCAGGTTTTTCAGGTGTTTAATCATGGCTTGCTTGTAAGTGATTTTTACTAGGACGCTATGTGATTTTAATCACATAGCGTCCTAGTAAAAATGTTGGTTTACTCCTCATCAGATCGGCTGTTGAAGTTGGGATGGCAACGGTCACTGAGGTAGCGACTACCGCTATACATGAAGGCTTTGATCGTTGTTGGGCACATCCGCTGGACTTGGAAGGGGTCTACCAGTCTGCGGCATTCGTTGGCAACAGTCACTCTCCCACCTGGCGGACCGGGGCGGTTGAGGCTTGAATGCCAGCAGCGAAAGCCAGATGGC
>JAYKIC010000393.1:0-11216 GCA_035284985.1 Leptolyngbyaceae cyanobacterium | reverse complement strand
CCTTGGGCCAAGAGTTGGCGTACTTGAGCGATAATATCGGTCCCTAACGAACCCGTTGAAGTTGGCATGTAAGTATTCATGTCTGATTGATAGCTCCGTTCCAGTTCACTGCGAATGGCGGTCACACAGGCGGTATCCTCGGCACATTGGTACCCAGACCGCAACGTGTTATTGATGTCAACCACTTGGTTGGCAAATTCTTGATCCAATAATTGGACTTGGGGTAATCGGTTTGCTTCGTGCTGAGTAGTGATCACCGACCCCGATGGAACATAACGTCCTGGTGGAATTTCCACGTCTTGGATGAGGACATGCATCATCACAATGCAGCCATCCCCAATCCTGGCATTAAATACGGTTGAGCGAAATCCGATGAAACAGTTGTCCCCAATATAGGCTGGGCCATTGATTAGGGCCATGTGGGTAATGGACGTATTCCGCCCAATCCACACGGAGTAGTCTTGGCTGTCTCCCCCCACCACCTTGCCATCGGATAGGCCATGAATCACAACCCCATCCTGAATGTTACTGTTCGCGCCAATGTAAAAGGGGCTTCCCTCATCGGCCCGAATAGAGGTGCCAGGGGCAATCATTACATCCGCACCAATTCGCACATCTCCAATGATGTTCGAGAAGGCATGAACGTAGGCGGTTTCGTGAATGGTTGGCTTCGCCAATCCCTTAGACCAAGGGGTTGGGGGCGCAGCCAATGTATGAGCAGCCATATTGTTTCTCCTCATTTGCGTCTTGATCGACCAAAGGACAAATCATCCTTTACCAATGGGGCAAGGCTGATTTGCCCATGGCACTAGACAACGCTCTAAACTGCTAGTGACAACGATATTGGTTGATTACTTAATCCAACTTAATTTCGTCTAATGAAAGAACTCGTTTAACTCAATTGGTACGGTGGCTCACGGTCTTGATCCCGCTTGCTGTAAATAAACTGTCGGCCAACACTAACAGTGTCGATGATGCCGATGACCAGTGCATCAACAGGCTTATCGCTGCCGCCCTGGAATCGTCGGGCGGCACTTCCCCGACTCACCAACACCCACTCATCTACCCCCGCACCAACATTGTCAGCAGCCACCTCATAATCAGGAAGTGGATTACCTTCATCATCCATAAGCTGGAGCAGTAAGAACTTAACTCCCGTTAGGCTCGGCTCCTTATAGGTGCTAACGACAGTACCGCGTACTTTTGCTATCTGCATTCAAATGGCCTAGCGACTAGACGGGCGAATTCCCGAAACACTTTCCCGAAATACTTCCACGGCTTCCGTATAGCGGATCGGCAGAACATATTCCAGATTCTCGTGGGGACGGGCGATGATATGGGTAGACAAGACTTGTCCACCATTGACCCGCTTGACGTTATCGATGCCAGCGGCAACGGATGCCTGTACTTCTGACACATCACCGCGCACAATAACGGTGACGCGGCCACTACCAATTTTTTCGTAGCCTACTAAGGTTACACGGGCAGCCTTAACCATGGCATCCGCAGCTTCTACAACAGCCGGAAAACCTAGAGTTTCAACCATCCCAACAGCGATCGCCATACAAATCTCCCTTCCACGTCACAATTGGAGAGCATCGACAAGGCTAAATTAACACCTGCCGACACCCCCCCATTTGGTTAACAGACCTAACTCCGAAACTGCTCTACCGCCTCGGTGTAGCGAATTGGCAGTACATACTCCAAGTTTTCGTGGGGACGAGCAATGATGTGAGTGGACAACACTTCACCACCATTGACGCGCTTGGCATTTTCAATTCCAGCGGCAACGGATGCCTGAACTTCAGACACGTCACCCCGAACGATGACTGTAACGCGACCACTACCAATCTTTTCGTAGCCCACTAGAGTAACGCGAGCAGCCTTGACCATAGCATCTGCTGCTTCTACAACAGCAGGAAAGCCCAAGGTTTCAACCATCCCAACAGCAATCGGCATCGCCTAATATCTCCTAATACAAAGAAAGTACACACACAAAGCTATTCAGACCTTTAAATTCAGGGCCATCGAATACTTGCATGACAAGCTACGACCTGCCCCAACCTAAAAAGTAGCAATGCTTCAGAACACCTTAAATTCCCATAAAACAAGGATACAAGCCCACTCTTTCATTGGCAACATAATACAAAATGATTCTCACAAATACTCTTTATAGGCTAGGCTTATCTTCTATGCACGACACAGCCGCCACCATTACGGAGACAATGCCCATAAGTAGCTTACGAAAAACATAATCCTGACTGACAGCCATTGTGTTACCTAATCCCGGAGGATTGAACTGTTAAGGCCCAATGTTAAGTCAAGTAGAGCGAAATGACCCCAAGTAGAGTGGATTCCCAAATCATAAAAACATTCTTTCAATTCAACAGTAAAGAGCGATAAATGGTGTAATCCTGCCAATCATATCATTCGTGGGTATCAACTATCACATTTCCCATCAAAAAGTACAAAAAAATGTAAAACATCTCGATAGATTGAGATTTAGAAACAAACTAGTCTGTTTTTCTTAATATTTCTCAATCTTTATGAAAGTGAACACTCTGTTAGTCTCCCTAGAATGTGTTGATAATGTTGATGGTTTTAGCCAAATATTTGATACGGCTACGGGGGATTGGCTAAGCTTAAGAGTGCGAGAAGGATGGGGGCTGTGGTTTGCCTGTCCCAAGTTACGTAAGCGATTTCGCCCTTCTCAGCGGCCCAAAATAGAAAGTGTTAGATCTACCTAGTCGCGTTCATCGTAGTAGGAGACTTAGGGGATGGTATGAACAACTTGCTATGTTTGGTGGACCTATTTTGTTACAATTATTCTTGCAAAAAAAGTTATTGCAAAAAAAGAGAAGATTTGGGTGGGTGAGTTCTAAATTAGCTAGAGCAATTATGGTAGCAAATTATGCTGTCATTCCCTAGAGATCTCATTGACAAATCATTATATTTTTGGGGGGGTCTCGAAGATTCACAGATGCCAGCGTAGGGGGTGGCGATCGCCACCTCTTGCCACCCTCCTGATACTTTCTTTTGAGAAAAGCCCCTTAGTTGTGAGCAGTCTTGGAGTATATAAACGATTAAAATGGCGCAGTTTTTGCTGCAAACCAGTTGGTTAATTCCCCTTTACGGGCTAGCTGGTGCGCTTCTAACCCTTCCATGGTCTTTAGGTCTGATCCGACGGACGGGACCGCGTCCAGCGGCCTATTTGAATATTATTACGACTATTCTAGGGTTTGCCCATGGTGCGCTGGCCCTGAATTACATTTGGAACGTCCCGGTTCAAGCCCTATCCTTCTCTTGGTGGCACGTTGCTGATTTGAATCTGGTTCTTGATTTAGAACTTTCCCCCGTTAGCGTAGGCGCACTGGAACTGGTCACAGGGATTTCCCTATTAGCCCAGATTTTTGCCTTGGGGTATATGGAAAAAGATGCCTCGCTGGCCCGGTTCTTCGGGCTGATGGGATTATTTGAAGCCGGACTAAGTGGTCTGGCCTTGAGTGACTCTTTATTACTAAGCTACGGATGTTTAGAGGTTTTGACCTTATCCACCTACTTACTAGTGGGGTTTTGGTACGCTCAACCGTTAGTGGTCACAGCGGCGCGGGATGCGTTTTTAACCAAACGGGTTGGCGATATTGCGCTATTGATGGGAGTTGTGGCGCTTTCGGCCTATGGCGAGGGGTTATCGTTTTCTGACTTAGGAGCCTGGGCTGCCACCGCTCCCCTGGGGCCATTTGCGGCGGCATTAGTCGGGCTATCGTTGATTGCAGGGCCAACTGGGAAGTGTGCCCAGTTTCCCCTCAACTTGTGGCTGGATGAAGCCATGGAGGGGCCAAACCCTGCTGGAATTTTGCGAAATTCCATTGTTGTTTCGGCTGGGGCCTATGTGCTAATTAAGCTGGAACCTGTATTTACGCTGTCCCCCATTTCTGCTGATGCCTTGATTATCATTGGCAGTGTGACCGCGATCGGGACATCGCTGATGGCCTTGGCCCAGATCGACATTAAGCGGGCGTTATCCCATTCCACCAGTGCTTGGATGGGGCTAATTTTTATCGCCGTAGGTCTGGGACAGGTGGATATCGCATTTCTTCTACTCTTCACCCATGCGGTTTCTAAGGCGCTTATGTTTATGAGCATTGGGTCGGTGGTGTTGAATACGAGCAATCAGAATATTACTGAAATGGGGGGACTTTGGTCTCGGATGCCCTTAACGACGCTCAGTTTTGTTTTGGGTGGGGCCAGTATTGTTGCGCTTCTCCCATTGGGGGCATTTTGGACGATGAATCGTTGGTTCGACGGATCGTGGATGATTCCCTGGTGGTTGTTACTGATTTTAAGTGCGGTTAATTTTTTCAACGCCCTTAATTTTGTGCGCGTGTTTCGCCTTGTTTTTGGTGGGCAACCCCAGGCCAAGACGAGGCGATCGCCCGAAGCTCCCTGGCCCATGGCGGTTCCCATGGTTGCCCTGTCCATCATTGTCTTGTTAGTGCCCACGGTTCCTGTCCGTTGGTCACTATGGCTGAGTACCACGGCACCTTTGGATGTGGGAGATCTTCCGATGGTGCCGTGGAGTTTGCCTGTGGTGATGGTAGCGGGTCTAGCTGGAGCTATTGTCGGGTTGGGCATCCACCTCAATCGCTCTTGGGCCAGACCTCGTAACGTTACCCTCCGTCTTGTGCAAGATACATTAGCTTATGATTTTTACCTGGAGAATATTTATGATTTAACGGTGGTGTGGTTGGTGGGAACGGCGGCAAAAATTACGACTTGGTTTGATCGCTACGTGGTAGACGGGGTAGTCAATTTAGTTGGACTTGCCACTGTATTAAGCGGTCAAGCTTTGCGCTATAGCATATCGGGACAATCTCAGGGGTATATTCTTACGATTACGGTAAGTTTAGGAATTTTGTTTATCTTAACTATGGCATGGATGAGTTTACTGGCATGAATTGAGGATGGGGATGGGGCCTGGATGGGTAAGGAGGCTTTAGCCTGATACGGTGGTTGTGCAGAAAATCATGGGTTGGAACAGGTCTGATTGGCTAGGGATGCAGTTTCACCCAGGGGTCTGGGGTATAAGGAGAGGCAAGGAGAATGTTGACTACACTATTGTTGCTGCCACTGGCAGGAATATTAGTCTTGTGGCTACTGCCCAAGGATATGGCGGGGGAACGGTATCAGTTAATGGCAATGGTTGTGGCGATCGCCAGTTTTGCCCTAGCCCTCGTGTTGGGTTGGCAGTTTGACGTAACCCAACCCGGATTTCAGTTTACCGAAGAGAGGGTTTGGATTGAGACGATCGCGCTGACCTATCAGCTAGGGGTAGACGGGCTGTCCTTTCCCCTGCTGCTGCTCAATGGATTGCTCACGATAATCGCCATTGGGGCCAGCGATCGCCACATCACCCGGCCCAAGTTTTATTACATCCTGATCCTACTGCTCAACATTGGCGTAGTCGGAGCTTTTTCCGCCAGGGACATTCTCCTCTTTTTCCTATTTTATGAACTAGAAGTGATTCCCCTCTACTTCCTAATTGCCATTTGGGGCGGCAAACGTCGGGGCTATGCGGCCACCAAATTTCTGATTTACACCGTTTTCTCCAGCATATTTTTGTTAGCAGCCTTCCTCGGATTAGTTTGGGCCAGCGGCATTTCTAGTTTTAGTTACGAAGATTTGCGAAGTCATACCCTGTCCCTGACACCGCAGCTTTGGTTGTTGGGCGCATTACTCATTGGCTTTGGCATCAAAATTCCCTTTATTCCCTTTCATACCTGGCTCCCAGATGCCCATGTGGAAGCCTCCACCCCCGTATCGGTGCTGTTGGCCGGGGTGCTGTTAAAGCTGGGCACTTACGGATTATTGCGATTTGGCTTTGGATTCTTCCTAGATGCCTGGACTTACCTTGCCCCTTGGTTAGCGATTTGGGCCGCCGTTAGTGCCTTGTATGGAGCGGTGTGCGCGATCGCCCAACAGGATATGAAAAAAGTGGTGGCCTATTCATCCATTGCTCACATGGCCTTTATTTTATTGGCCACCGCCGCCAGCACCCACCTGAGTATCATCGCCGCTGTGACTCAAATGGTCAGCCACGGCTTGATTTCCGCCCTGCTCTTTCTCTTGGTTGGGGTGGTGTATCAGAAAACAGGCAGTCGGGATGTGACCTACCTCCGGGGACTGTTGAATCCCGAACGAGGATTGCCCATTATTGGCTCGTTAATGATTATGGCGGTGATGGCCAGTTCCGGACTGCCAGGACTGGTGGGATTTCCTGCCGAATTTTTAGTGTTTCGGGGGAGTTTTCCCGTGTTCCCGGTGCCAACCCTGCTTTGCATGGTGGGCACCGGGTTAACGGCAGTGTACTTTTTACTGATGGTCAACAAGGTCTTTTTTGGACGGTTGCCGGATTATTTGGCTAAAATTCCTGCGGTTACTTGGGGCGATCGCCTACCATCCTTAATCATGGCAGCCCTGGTGCTGTGGTTTGGCCTACAACCGGGCTGGATTACCCGCTGGATTGAAGCCGATGTTACCTATCTCATGGGGGAACCACTGGCCCCCAATATGGCTTCCAGTCAACTATCCGCCCAGGTCGCCTCACCTGCCCTGTTACCGGAAGTGGTCGCCATCGCCCCCACCTTGGGGGATGATTGAGGCAGCGCGATCGCCCTTCCCCTTGCTCGCATCACCCCATCTAGCACTATTGTCCCTTCCCCAGTTATTCCAAACCATCATGACCGTTCAAACCCTCCAACCCTCCAAGCATCCCCTAGCCTCGGCCATTCATGCCCTGGAATCGGGCGAAGCCCTGTTACCCCACTCTGAGCGCAACCTAGTGGAAGTCGTGGGCATTCTCAAAAGCTACGGTGACGTATTGGATGCCTATTCCATTAACTTGAACTACATCGCTGACCATCAATGCTTGGTATTTTTCCCCTGGTTCAAATACTTTAACGGTGAGTTCTCGGTCCAAAAACTACTGCGTCACTGGTGGCACGATCGGATCAACTATGAGTATGCCGAATACTGCATGAAAGGGATGTTCTGGCATGGGGGCGGCGGGTTGGATGCCTATTTAGACATGGCTGAATTTCACCAGCGCATTGAGCCACTGATTCAATATAAATTTAAATACAACCCGATTATTTTAGGATTACACAAGCTGTTTCCTGAATTTTTGCCCGAACTGGTGCGGCAAATGTGTTTATACAGTGGATTGGGGCAATTTTGGCGGGTGATGAGCGATATGTTTTTATCCCTCTCCGATCGTTATGACCAAGGGGAAATTAAAACCATTCCCGATGTGGTGCAGCATATTCTGGATGGCCTGGTGGCCGCAGCCGCTAACCCGATCACCTACAGCCCGACGGTGGGTAAGAGTTCCTTTGAAATCATCCCCGAATCTCAGGGCATCACCTTTTTAATGGACACCGCTGTCCCTTATGTCGAAGCGATCTTCTTTCGGGGTACCCCCTTTCCTGGCACTGTTTCCTACAATGCCCAAGCCTATCAAATTCCCCTCTACCAAAGTGATTTCGCCTATGGTGCCTTGTATGCGGACCCCCTTCCCATCGGTGGGTCTGGCATTCCCCCCACTCAGTTAATGCAGGATATGCGCCACTTCTTACCGGACTATCTCCACGAGATTTACCGCACCGAGGGTCGGGGGGAAACGGATTTGCGGGTGAAAATTTGTGAGAGTTTCCAAAAATCCATGTTTTGTGTCACCACTGCGGCCCTCAAGGGGTTAGCCCCCTTTCCCATGGACACCCCTCATCCAGCAGAACAATCCCAAAATCGCCAGTATCTAGAGCAGTGGATGAATCGATTTACCACTTCCCGGTTGTCACAGGTGCGTGGAGGGATTTAGGCTAAAGGTTGCCTAGTTGTTGGGGGTTCGATATATAGGTCATAGGTGCAAAAGGCTGGTTTTTCTTGATCAATGATGGTGCGAATCAGGGTTTCGTCTAATGAACGGGGCTGGGGCGATCGCAACCGAACAATAAAATGATAGGGCCGACTCCCTCCCATAATCGTTTCATACCCCAACCGGGCACGCCCAAACAAAAATCCTTCGTTAAACACCTCTAGAATCGAAATTTGGCGCTGCTCCTCCGGGGTATCCGGTTGATCCAGGGATAGCCCAGAGTACAAGTGCAAATATAGACGCAACCCCCGCCGGGTTCCTCGCCAGCGATAGAGTTCCATGGCCCGCCGAATCAGCCGTCGCTGGGTGGGGGTATCCCAAGGGCCATCCGTGGGCCAGCCTACCCAATGGGCTAAAAATGGCAACATGGTTTGGGAGGCTGTGAGTGGATCAAGGTTGGCCCATAGGGTTTCTAAGGTTTGTACTGCTGGTTCAAAACCCTGTTCAAAAATTTTGAGATATCGGCCAATGAAATCAACTTCTCGGTAAAGATCCGGTAAGAAATTGAGGTATAAACTATCGGGACGCACAAATAGGTTAAACGATCGTATCTGGGTGTGGCGCTGGGGGCTGTCCGCTATGGCAGCGTGGATTTGGATTTGCCCCTGGTAGTTTAGGGTCAAGGACTGGCCCGATGGCACCGCATCGTGGCGCTCGAAAAAATCCGCTGCAATTTGGAAATACAACACCAAACTCATTTTTTGGCCCGGTGGGATGGTCCCGTCCTCAATTCCACCGACGTGGCACCAATCAAGGGGAAAGTTGCCGCTGAGGGTGTAGGTAATGGATAGGGGGCGATCGCTCCCATTGGTCAATTGCACGATCAACTCACTGGCTTCCCCCGGACACACCCGCACATTTACCGATGTCACCTGGGCCTCTAGGCGGACACCACCCCAGTCCGTCTCAGATTGCAGCGGAATGGCATCCGCTGTCTGCATGGGCACCAATTGAACACTGACCGGGGATTGGGCGGAGGAATACGTCATAGGGGTAGGGGATAAGAGATAGGGGGTGGGGCGAAGGGGAATCTAGCACCCGTTGACTCCCACATGAAGGGTGAGACCACCACAACAGGCTCCAACAAAGGGGAATGGTTCTATCTTGCCGCTTCTATCGGATTGTCTCAATGCCTTGTAATACTTTTTCTAATAAAGGCGGTTGGTCAACTGTTGTGGGATGGCGGGTGGCGATCGCCATTCCTGCTACCATGGCGATGACCCCACCAATTGCCAAAATTCCGGCCCGAAATATCACTATCCCCAGCCACCCTAGCAAGCTGGGCGATCGCTCACGGATTGGCGGTGATAAATCAGTGTCCCCCTCCGGAGTTACGGTATTCAAATCTGTAACCGCTGTATTAACCGACCATGAGTCAGGTGACGAATCAGGCAAAGGTGAATTAGGCACTGAAAACCTCAACTATATTCAGCAACCCTCCCATTCTAAACCTTTGAAGTACTGGACCTTGAGATTACGCTAAATCTCCTAAATCCTTCACCTTGGATGATACGACACTTGACTGTTCCGAAGCGTCTATCATGGGATATTGCGAATGGCGTTGACGATGAGTTCGCCATCTTCAGGGTGAAGTTCACGGGGTGCGATGCGAAACAACAAACCCCAGTGAGGTGTTTTGAGGTTATCGAATAAGCGCATTTCTTTACTGAGAGACAACGCAGGAATACCCTGTTCTGGCTCGACTTGGAGGGTCGGTTTTACCTTAATTCGACAAGGAAAACTGGCCTGCTGCCAAATCTTAGTTTCTGCGTCAAAGTAGGATTCAGAGGTGACTTCCAACACGGCCATCCACTTGGAGATGCCTGTCATGTAGCCCAGCAAGAAATCCCCCGGTTTAATCCGTTTGATGGTATTTTGACGGGTCTGGGGAAACCCCATCACGTCACCGCCTGCTGTGAGGAATTCCTGCCAGGTCGTTTTGTTGAAGAGGCAGAGCCAGTAAGTCGGTTTACTCATGTGCGATCGCGTTCCATTTTTGTATCAGTGTTGGTAAACTCTAGCCCAGAGTGAGAAGCGGGTGTGATACCCTCAAAATAACGTTTGGCGACACTCATGTGTCACCGCCAGCTCAACGACATTAATGTGTCTCGACGACACTAAATAGTCACCGACGACATCAATGTGTCACCGATGACAGATAAAATGTCACTGTAGAACAAAAGGGATGGACGTATCCCGACTCGAACGGGAGACCCCCACGATGTCAACGTGGTGCTCTAACCAACTGAGCTATACGTCCGTAACGAAATCTTATATTAGCATAAACCTGGTCTTTATGCGCTGTAAACTGACAAGCCGACCACAGGGATCGGCATTGGCCATTAGAGTCGCCCGAAAATTGGGGTGGAGTACCCGCGCAGCGGGTACTCCACCCCAATTTTCGGACAGGTCTATTAGATAGCCATTATGCCATCCCTTCTTGATTACCAGCGAGATTCAATAGTGGCCGCATGGTGAATCCAGGGATGATGAGCCTCCAACTGGGCCGCCACTGCAATGAGGGTCGATTCATCGCCCGGTCGTCCCACTAATTGTACTCCGGTGGGGAGGCCCGTGTCGGCCAATCCCGTGGGGAGGGCGATCGCGGGTTGTCCGGTGGCATTAAACAGTGGACAGGGAGCAATCCATGCCGCCACCTGATCAAAGGCTTGATCTGGGGACAGATCGGCCCATTCACCTACCCGAATTTGGGGATGGGTATATACAGGCATCACTACCACGTCGTAGGGATAGAACTGGGTCACTAGTTGCCGGGAGATCATTTGCATCTGCCACAAGGCGGCAAAATAGTTCCCAGCGCTGTCGTTATGGGAGATGAGCCATTGATTCATGGGTGACATGGCTTCTATTGGTACTCCCGTCCCCGCTAAACAGGCTCGAAAAACAACGGTGAAGGGGTCAACTAATGCCGAGCAGTCTAAGGTCATTTCTTCTACCTGATGACCCAGGTCGCTCAAGCGTTGCACTGTGGTCATGACCGCTTGATGACAGGTAGGGTGAACTGCACCGAAGGGCTTGATTTCCTCCACATAGGCTACTTTGAGGGGTTGGGCCGGACCCTGTTTGGCGCTATGGTGAGCCATCTGCAAAAAGCTGGGGTCGGGGTTGGGCAACCAGTAAGGATCGCCCAGTACATAGCCAGAGGTCACATCTAGAAATGCAGCGGCATCGGCGACGGTGCGGGCGAGGGGACCGTTGGTGCCAATGCCCCCTGGGGTATCGCCAATGGGGGCGTAGGATATACGACCACGGGAGGGTTTAA
>JAYKIC010000392.1:0-5196 GCA_035284985.1 Leptolyngbyaceae cyanobacterium | reverse complement strand
GTGTGACCGCCATTCGCAGTGAACTGGAACGGAGCTATCAATCAGACATGAATACTTACATGCCAACTTCAACGGGTTCGTTAGGGACCGATATTATCGCTCAAGTACGCCAACTCTTGGCCCAAGGTTATCGGGTTAGTACTGAGTATGCTGATGCTCGCCGTTTTCGGGCTTGTTCATGGACAAGTTGTCCCATGATCCAGTCTAATCGCGAAAGCGATGTGATTGCGGCCTTGGAAGCTTGTATGGCTGAGCATCCCAATGACTATGTTCGCCTGATCGGTGTCGATACGGCCTCTAAGCGTCGAGTGTTAGAGGTTATCATCCAACGTCCCGATGGGAAGACGCTGGTACAAACTACACCAGCAGTCGTACCTAGTCAAAATGGTGGTTATGGAATTGGCGCACCCTCAGGCGTAGGCTCAAGTGTTTCCCCGGATATCGCTCAAACAGTGCAGCAATTACTCAGTCAAGGCTATCGGGTGGGATTGGAATATGCCGATAGCCGTCGCTTCCAAACCAGTTCTTGGAAGACCTGTGGTCCGGTCCAGTCTAGCCGAGTTGATGATGTCATGGTGGCGATTGATCATTGCTTACAGGATCATGCGGGTGAGTATGTCCGTCTGATTGGAATCGATTCCCATGCCAAACGACGGGTAACAGAAATCATTATTCAGCGTCCTAGTGATGCTCCTGGATCGGGGCAAGCAGGTTTTTCTGCTGGAGGTTCAGTACCCGCCTATGCTGCATCTAGTTCCGTTAGCCCTTCCGCTGGTACTTTAGACTCTGATGTGGCGGTTACGGTGGAACGATGGCTGGCCCAAGGGTGCCAGATTGGGGTAGAACATGCTGATGTGCGTCGGTTCCGTACTAGTTCATGGACGACTGCGGCTCCCATCTCATCCACTCATGCTGCGGGGGTGTTGGCTGAGTTGGATGCAGCCCTGCGGCAGTTCGCTGGGGAGTATGTGCGGATTGTGGGGATTGATCCCAAGGCGAAACAGCGGATGGCGGAACTTACGGTTCAGCGGCCCAATAGTAATGCGCGAGGGGGTTCAACCTCCCAAGCTACGGCTACCCCTTCAGCACGACCAACCCAAAGCTATGGGGGTTCATCGAATGGGGCCTCTGCTCCAAGTTTGAGTGCTGATGTGGTGAATCAGGTCCAGCAGCTTTTGGCTCAAGGACATCGCATTGGGACTGAGCATGTTGATTCTCGCCGATTCCGTTCTGGGACATGGAGTAGTTGTGCGCCAATTGAGGCTACCCGGATGGCGGATGTGATTGCGAGCCTAGAGGCTTGTTTGCACGAACATCAGGGCGAATATGTGCGCCTAATTGGCATTGACTCTAGGGCCAAAAAACGGGTGGCGGAAGTAATGTTGCAACGCCCCTAGGACCAGTGGTGAAAGACCTAAGGATCTTTCAGAGCTTTAGGTCTTGGGGCAAGACTAGGACAATAGACCACAATGCACGGGCAATGGGAGGCATACGTTCTCAATGAATCGATCGCAGCTACCGTTGACGAATGAAGTACGGTTTTGTGTGAGTGGGACGGTGAGCATTCACCCAACTGCGGCGATCGCCACGAACGTAATCCTCCATGCCAATCCTGGTAGTGCCATTGAGGTTGGGGCGGGGACAGTTCTGGGGCGGGGTAGTATTGTCCATGCCCATGGTGGTTTATTAGTCCTAGGCACGGAAGTAACCTTGGGCACTCAAGTTCTGCTATTCGGCCATGGAACGGTGGGTGCTCACAGTTGTATTGGCTCAATGACCACAATTATGGGTCAGATTCAGGTTGCGGCGGGAGAGAGTGTGGCTCCCCACACTCTCCGAGGGGTTCCTGAGCCACGGGTTGTCTCTGCTGCTTCAGGGGTGGCGACAGCGTCCTCTCAAACCCATTACTCTCAGAATATTAAAACTAATAGTCAGAATTCGGAAAAACGCGATAGCATGGACGCAATTGGTGAAAATGCCGATGGTTCTGTCCCAAATGGCTCGATGGGGAATCAGAAAGGGGGAAATGCAGTCAGCGATAACGTCCTTAACCATGGGGATGGGATCGCCAACCCTTCTCCCTCATCAAAGCCGACTGAACCGGAACCACTATCACCCTCCGTTGTTTATGGGCAAGCATCCGTGCAGCGATTGATTTCCATGATGTTTCCCCATCGTAGCCAGCCTCTCTCTGAGAATGGGAAGGAGTAACCATGCCAACAAATGAGCTAGCGATTCAGGGAAGGGAAGCCAGGGAAATAGCAAACCCATCCGATCAGTTTGCACCAGCGCAGCCAATCCCATCTAAAGATTTTTCCAATATGGCTTTGGGCCTGATTTCGACCCAAAGTTTTCCAGCTATTATTGGCACTGCCGATATGATGCTGAAATCCGCTGGGGTGAACCTAGTGGGTTATGAAAAAATTGGTAGCGGGTACTGCACGGCGGTGATTCGGGGGCGATTGGCAGATGTACGCATCGCCGTGGAAACCGGAGCGGAAACGGCCCAGCAATTTGGCCAGTTTGTTTCCAAAGTGGTGATTCCCCGTCCGTTACCCAACTTGGATGCCGTGTTGCCCATTGGCAGTCGCCTTGCCCAACTCACGGAAAACCGAGGCTATAGCCGTTTGAGTAACCAAGCGGTGGGGTTGATTGAAACCCGTGGCTTTCCGGCAATGGTGGGTTGTGCCGATGCCATGCTCAAATCGGCGGAGGTGCATCTTGCGTCCTATGAAATGGTGGGTGATGGGCTTTGTACGGCCATCATTCGCGGCAATGTGGCGGATGTTACCATGGCGATTGAGGTGGGAATGCGAGAGGCGGAACGCATTGGCGAATTGCATTCTGTGATGATTATTCCCCGACCCCTGGAAGATTTAGAAGAAACCTTACCGATCGCAAGCTGCTGGTTGGAAACGCCTCAGCCCACATCCGCACCGCTAGAATTGCAACGGAAACGGGGCGATCGCACCGCCTTACCCGAATTATCGGCGCTGAAAGTTCCGTTTACTGAAGTGCCAGCAGTTGAGACCGTTCCCGAACGGGAAGAAGAGTTGGTGGAAGTGGAGCTTGAGGATGATGTCCCCGAAGCGCAACATCTCCAAATGGATGATGAATAAGGAATCTAGGAATTTTAAGGGGGCGACTAATTGGTATCCGCCCCCTGACTAGTCTCTTGTTTGAGGCAAGTCCCTTAATTTCTAAAGTGAACGCCTTAAACTGAATGACTAGGGAGAATTTTGCGATCGCCCTTTCCTCCATCATTTTTGCCGTATCCAGCCTGGTGATCCGGCGCATCATTCAAGAAAAACTCGCGGATAAATCGAGCGATCGCCCGTTGAGCCAACTGATTAGCAATATCCAACCCCATGTAACGTAACTCCGCCTTTGCCAACAACTGGGGCACCAGATTAATCACCAGCGTGGGATCAAACCCTGGCGTATCCCGCAAAATTTCTAGAATGCGGACAATATGGTGCAAATTACTCCCAGACTTTGAAGCATCGGCGGCAGCATAGGATTGGCCAGGATGTTGCACACTGAACACTAAGCGCTCCCAGGAAGTCCGGCCAAAATCATCCGCTGCATTCACAATTTCTCTAGTCAAATGCTCCCGAATAAATTCCCCCCGCTCCGAAAAAATAAAATCGATGGTTTGTCCCAAAATCTGGTTGAGGTCATAATCCTGACTGTTACTGGCATTGCGTAACAAATTTTCTAAACGGTTCCAGCGAAATGAACCGTCTTTGAATAGCAAATCTTGGAGCGATGCTCTTAGCTCAGGTGCCTCATCCGTCAGCAATCGCTTCGCCACGTAGGGATAAGCCTTACTCAACACCTTAAATTCAGGGTCCACCTTAATGGCAATCCCCTCTAGCGTTACCAATGATCGAATAATCAGGGCATAGTAAGCAGGCACCCGAAACGGATACTCGTACATCAGGTCAGAGAGCTGATCGGTGATGCTCTTGAAGTTTAAACTGGCAACGCTGGCCCCCAAGGCATCCCCAAAGACCTTGGCAAAGGCAGGCACAATCGGGGCCAAGTCCACATCTGGGGTCAAAAACTCAAGCTTTACGTAGTCTTGGGCTAATCCATCAAAATCCCGGTTTACCAGGTGGACTACGGCCTCTAGCAGCCCGTAGCGTTGCTGGGGCTTCACCTCACTCATCATGCCAAAATCTAGATAGGCCAGTTTCCCCTCGGTCGTGGCCAACAGGTTGCCAGGATGGGGGTCCGCATGGAAAAAGCCATGTTCTAACAATTGGCGCAACGAACATTGGACACCCATTTCAATCAGGTATCCCGCATCAATCCCCTGTTCACGAACCCGTTCGGGTTCAGTTAACTTCACACCGCTGATCCATTCCATGGTCAGCACACGGCGGTTGGTGTAAGACCAATAAATCGTGGGAATATAAATGTCTTGAAGATGGCCATACAATCGGGCAAATTTCTCCGCATTGCAGCCCTCGTTAACGTAATCCATTTCCTCAAAGATCCGGGCACCAAACTCATCCATAATGGCGACTAAATCACTGCGGATGCGCTTAATGAAGCGCTGGGCAATGGCCGATAATTGGCGCAAAATGTATATGTCAAGGGCAATTCGTTCTCGCAGGTCAGGTCGCTGTACTTTTACCGCAACCATTTCTCCCGATTTCAATTTACCTTTATAAACCTGGCCGAGGGATGCCGCCGCGATCGGGTTTTCCGAGAGTTCGGCGTAAATATCACTGGGAGGTTTCCCCAATTCCTCCTCAATAAATTGGTAGGCAATCTCATTGGGAAATGGGGGGATTTGATCTTGAAGCCGACTCAGTTCATCCAAGTATTCGGCGGGCACTAGGTCAGGCCGAGTGGAAAGGGCTTGACCGACCTTAATGTAGGCCGGACCCAAACGGGTAATCAATTCCCGCATTTGAATGGCCCGTTGGCGTTGCTTCGCTTTAATCCGTCCGGTTTGCCGATCCCAGAGAATACTAAGGGCAAAGGTTAACATGGGCCAAAAGATGCTGAAGACCCGGCCCCATACTTCTAAGGGGCGATCGCCATAATACTGGGTAATGGCTTCTGGGTCGTAGCGGATCGGATCGGTGTCCGTCTGATTCGGATGAATGGGTTCTACCACCGCCATCAGGTCATGGGCTTCCCCAGACGTGACGGTCGCGGCCATCGGCACGGGTGAGAGTTCCT
>JAYKIC010000391.1:0-4412 GCA_035284985.1 Leptolyngbyaceae cyanobacterium | reverse complement strand
ATCGGATGATCCGACCCTGGCATTTTGGGCGTTGGGGATTGTGGCGATCGCCTGTGGTTACGGCTCCATGGTTCTCAGCCAGCACCTCAAATCCTCTAGTCGGCGATGATTCAGACAGGACTCGCCTTAGAGATCACCAACCGTTGCGGCATCTGCCTCGTATGATGGGAAAGTCTACTCTGACACAAGGACGTTGAAATTTTTATGTTCCAACTCAGTCTATTGAGCATATTCCCATTTTGCTGGAAATTTCTGGGCCTTACGGCACCATCCCTTGCCATAGAACCCAGTCTGGGCGATCCCTTAACCCAGCCGGATCAACAGGTTGAACAAATTGGAGCTAAGGGGATAATCGCCATCAAAGCGACGTTTCAGCAGGTGATTCACGCTGTAGCCGATATCCTACAATCGCTGTGGCTTCAGGCTAGCCAGCTTTTCGAAGCTAGTATTCAACAACTCCAATCTTGGGGAGAGTCGGTGGCCCTAGTGGTTTTAGCGCCCACCCTGTGGCAAGTGGGCCTGTATTGGGTTTTGTTAGGGGTAATGGTAGTGGGATTTATCGGCTCCTTTGTGCCGATTTTGCCAGGGGTGGCGCTGGTGTTGCTGGCGGTGATTATTTGGGGAGTTGCCACCGGATTTAGTGGGATTCTCTGGTCGGTGGGGGTGGCGATCGCCGCCTTCCTCCTCAGCATTGCCGTAGACAACCTGGCTGGCTTGATTGGTGCCCAAAAAGCGGGTGCCAGTCGGTGGGGACAAATTGGGGCACTGGCCGGAATGGTAGTTGGCTTTTTGGTCCTGACTACCACCATTCCCGTCGTTGGCCCAGTGCTAGGCATTATTTTAGGAACTATGTTAGGGGCAATGGTCGGGGAATTTTGGCATCGCCGCGATTTGGAATTTCGCCCCCGTGCCCAGCAATCCTTCAAAGTGGGGATTGCCATTTTGGTGGGTAGTTTAGTGGGTAATCTGCTACAAGGGATGTTGGCCCTCATTGCCATCGTCGTCTTTATTTTGGATACGTGGCCTACTGTTTACGGATAATTTCTGATATATTTTAATTTAATTCAGAAATTTCCTAGCCAATGCACTTGTCACTATATCTTAATACTTTAACAGATTAAAGATCAGCGTCCATAATGCGTTGCTCAATTCATGTCTTGCCAAATTTCATAAACCTGTCTCAAAACTATGGTGATGGGGGCGATCGCCTCTGAAAATAATAGGTAACAGAGTGAATCTAGAGCTTTTGGTAGAAAAATGGGCACACTAAACTTGATAGTTGGTGCATCTGCCCGGTATCCTCATACGCCAGACTTCCTTATGCCTAAAGTTTTTAGTGAATCAGGCGGCGTGTTCAGGATAAGCACACAGCAATAAAACAGTGTTTTGGTTGATCTAGGTTGAAAGTAATGGCAGACTTGGAAATGCTGGCGGTGTTAAAGAAAGGCGTAGATGCCTGGAACGAATGGCGACAGACCCATTTGAGGGGATTGGGCATTCGTCCTGACTTTAGCGGTATTGATTTATCTGGCATCGATTTAGGCAATGCTGATCTTCGTCGTGCTATTTTTGCGGGTAGTAATCTCAGTCAAGCCAACCTGGCTCAAGCGGATTTGGACCGGGCTAATTTTTTAGAGACTAACTTAGCGGAAGCCAACCTCCGGCAGGCCAACCTGAGTCACACTAATTTAGAAAAAGCAGTCCTTGACTTAGCCGACTGCCGTTTAGTCAACTTTAGCCAATCCACCTTGGTGGAAGCCAGCTTAAAACGGACCCAACTGGCCCAGGCCAACTTTACCCGTGCTAACCTGAGCCGATTGGACTTGCGTGGTTTGGACCTGCGGTCCGCCGACCTCAGTGAAGTGGACGCACAACGAACCAATTTTGCCCTAGCCGATTTGCGAAAAGTAATCTGCCGAGCCGCTAATCTAAAGCGGGCTGATCTGCGGGGAACTGATTTGTATCAAGCCACTTTCATTAGTACAAACTTAACCGCAGCTAAGTTAGACCATGCCTACCTCAGTCAGACCAATTTGCGCGGATGCAACTTGACCAATGCCAGTATTACCAATGCTGACCTGTATGAGGCCAACTTGACTCGGGCCAATCTCACTGGAGTCAATTTTCATGGTTCTAATATGCGAGAGGCCATTCATTAATGTTGGGCTAAAAGACTTTAAAGTTGGGTTAAAAGAGGTTTAGGCAGAAGGCGGCAGATTAGATCAAGGGCATCAGATTTCACTGGGGGCGCGATCGAGTTCCCGTTGCCCCCCCCACCGAGACACGATTTTGTCATCATAATCATCAGCAATTTCTAATACCTCTCGGACCGAGGCTTCCAGCTCAGCGGGATCACAAGTCGATCCCACAATCGTATGTTGAAACAGCACATCACCCGCTTCATTCAAGGCAAACGCCCCAAATCGGAGTTGGGCATTTTCCTTCAGTAAAAATGTTTGAAGATCACGGCTTAAATCAGATCCAGAGACAACTAGGGAACTGATATTGACCACGCTATCATCGTCGCCCCAGGGATAAATATGGACTTCTGCCAAGGCTGACCCCATAAATAAACTAAACCCTGGTTCATGGTCTAAAGTTTCCCAGGGCACATCTGAGAATAATTTATCCATCCACTGCGCTACCTTGTTGTGGCATGTTTTTTGAGCGGCTGTCTCAAATTCCATGATATTTCCTCTTGTTTGTTGCTTTAGCATTTTGGCTCGACCCAGATCTAGGCTATGGAAAGGACTCATTGACATAAACTAGATATCGAATCTGGATTCTTTTTTAGCGTAGGGGAGTGGGGACATGGTTGGTCAAAACGATAATGTTTGTAACGATTAATACTATTCTCAGTAATTTCTAGCTTCGGTGTTAAAGGGTGGCAATGCCATCTGCTTCCAATGCACAATCTATAATTCTTCAGACTGTTATCGATTCAAATCCTATATTCTGTAGAAGATTTCCAGTTGATTCAGTGAGCTGATAACAATTGCGCTAAAACATGTTTCAAACCGAATTTGACTTTGTGCTGCCACGGGGCTTACTCCTCGACAACGATTCCACCCTGCATCAGCGGGGCCAAATGCGCTTAGCCACCGCCCATGACGAGCTTTGGGTTCAGCGCCATCCACGGGTCCGGCAGGAACCAGAGTACGCCACCCTGGTGATGTTGGCGCGGGTGATTACCCAATTGGGCAGCTTGTCCGCCGTGCAACCGGAGGATTTGGAGCAGTTGTTCAGTCAGGACTTAGCCTATCTGCGGGAGGTGTTTAATCGGGTAAACCAGTCGGAGTCCATGGGGGTTGCTACCATTTGCCCCCAATGTCAGCACCGATTTGAAACGGAGGTGTCCCTAGCGGGGGAATGCTAGGCTACCCCTCAGACCAACTGCATGAGGAGGTAGCCTGTATTGCCTATTATTTCCACTGGTCGCTTCAGGATATCGTGACCCTGAGCCATGGCGATCGCCGTCGTTGGGTCAAGGAAATTGCTAAGCTGACTCAGTAACGTCTTAATACCCCTTAGATAACGCTTCGCAAACAATCTGTAGTGTTGTTTGAAAGAGTTGGTATGCTTGATTTTAATAATGCTTGCCGACTCCCCACCCCAATTTTGCCATGACCCTTTCTACCCCAACTCGAACGCCAGAAACGGCAACCCCTACCCCAGGGCCAACACTGCTTAGAGCGCCAGAGGCCACCCCTGTAGATACTTCAACTGAATCGTCAGCGGGTATGGTCTTGCTCAGGGTATTTGCCCTGTTAGCGTTACTGGGTGCGGGTTCCTTTTTCCTGGTGAAACCGCTGGTAGAGTCGTTGCGACAGGATGCGCCCCTGCCCTTACCTCGCCGCACCGTGGCAACCCGGCAGGATTTTCCCCTCGTGCAAATTCCTTCGTCCGTGCGATCGCCCAATCGCCCCACCCAACCCACGACCGCAGAGGCGGATGGCAGCGGGGCACCGACGGAGATTCCCAGTGGGGCCGCCGATCCCCTAGTGCCCACCCCATCCTTAGATCAAGGGCAAACGAATCCCCCATCAGAAGAAGTCCGCCTAATTCCCCCAGGGGCACGGCAACCGGGAAGCGTGGAGGCTCCCCCAGCGGCTCCCCTACCCACCATGCCCCTAGCCGCAGATCCGACCCCAGCGGCCCCAGCGAGCCAACAAATTGCCCTACCGAACTCGATGGCGCTACGGCGAACAGTGCGGAATTTGGCGCGATCGCTCCCCAGCCAATCCCAACCCTCGCCAACGATCGCAGCATCGCCCCAGATGGTCGCCCGCCTCCCCCTGCCGGAAGAACCCTATTTCCCCGGCATGGCCCCTAACGCTCTAAACGCGACGGGTACGGTACCCGGTGCCGTGCCGCCCACTCCCGGCCCATCAATCCCCCTAACCATTCAACCC
>JAYKIC010000390.1:0-13760 GCA_035284985.1 Leptolyngbyaceae cyanobacterium | reverse complement strand
CAGGGAGGGTCGGGTCTGAATCAGTTATAGGACGGGCAGCGGGCCGAGTGGGGAGAACCGGATAGGGTTGGGAATGATGGGAGGCGGAGGGGCCAAATCCAGAGGGCGGAGCGGGGTGGGCGGGAATCGATGAGATCCTAGGAGAGACTGTTGCGGAGTAGAAATGGGCAGGGGTGTTGGGTTGGGTCGATGGCGATCGCCCCCTATCCCCACTCTGCCCTGGTTGAAATGGCAACGCTGGATCGCGGACATCCCCTCCAAATTTTCTTACCATATCCCCCCCACTCCTTCCCTTTTAGAACGCTCAGCGATAATACGATCAAATTGGCGTAAAGCCAAATGCCTGTAATTATTCGTAGACGATAGGCACCTGCTTGGATTACAGTACACAGTTGCCCACACTATAACCTTGGATTCTCCCGGTTCAAAGGGGCTGTTCATGAAACTCTAGAGGATTCATCTGCAACCGAATGATATCAATTACGGTATCCAATCCGACTTGAGTCTTGAGATTGGTAAACACGAAGGGGCGATCGCCCCGCATTTTTCGCGTATCCCGTTCCATCACTTGCAAATCAGCCCCCACCATCGGGGCTAAATCAATTTTGTTAATAATTAGTAAATCGGACTTGGTGATGCCGGGGCCACCCTTCCGGGGAATTTTATCACCAGCGGCCACATCAATCACGTAGATGGTGAAGTCCACCAACTCCGGACTAAAGGTTGCCGCGAGGTTATCCCCACCACTTTCCACAAATACTAACTCTAAATCGGTAAATCGGGCTTCCAATTGTTCAATCGCCACTAAATTAATTGAGGCATCTTCCCGAATGGCGGTGTGGGGACAGCCGCCTGTTTCTACGCCAATGATGCGATCGCCCTCCAGCGCCTGATGCCGCACCAGAAATTGAGCATCTTCCTGGGTATAAATATCATTGGTCACAACCGCTAGGTGATAGTGATCCCGCAGGGTTTTACACAACAATTCCACTAACGCGGTTTTGCCCGAACCCACTGGACCCGCAACCCCAACTCGAAAGGTAACCATAAATCGTTGCCTCCACTCCAAGTTCCACGCCAAACAACTGAAAAGAGGGGGCTAATCAGCCACCCTCTCTTCTTTGAACATTATTCTGAATATTATTTAACATGGAACGGGCAATTCAATGACGATTCCACCCCAATTTTCGGACGACTCTATTCAACGTCGGTTCAAGGGGGGGGGCAGCGGATTTCAAGGCTACAGCCTATGGCAATCTAGACCAACAATATGACCCACCCGCCGCCGATTGAGCTTGGCCGCCCCTTGAGCTTGGCCGCAAAACAATGCCATAACCCAACCTTATATTTCGGCTGACGTGCAAGGAATTCCCAGGGACTCATCACAGCCTGGATTTTTGGCCTTCAATGACTCGTTCTGGGAGGTCATCGCCAGCACTAAACCTGTAAAAAGCATTAAAGTGGCAAAACGTGTTAGAAATTTCATGATCTCTTTAGAAGCAACCCTACAAGTAATAGGATCGTCTAAAAATCGATCATTGGACTCCGAGAACACTGGTATTTTTTAGGACACGGTTTGAGCTAGTCGCGCAAAAATACGGAAACCCTGACAGGCGGACAGCTAGACCTAAGACCGGGTAACGCTGGGGGGCATAATGTTACCCTGATCCGGCCTAGTCTTCATTCGTCGTCGTATTGCGGAATTTCCACGCTGCGTTGAGTAAGCGCACCCAACCCCGCTGCACCTGTTTGGGGGTACATTTCAACATCTTGGCAATTTCTTGATCCGACAGCCCCACGCCGTTTCCTTCATTGCGATCGCTCAAGTGTTGTTGTTGCTTGAGTTCCAGTAATTTGCGCTGTTGGGGTTTGAGGCTTTGCAAAAAGATGGCCCACTGTTGCCGAGGCATTCCCAAATTTTGATCGAGATCCGCCCCGATCCACTGGCGAACCATTTGCCAATGGGAAGAACACGCAAATTTTTCCACATGATACTTAAACCGTTGCTGGAGATAATCCCGCTGCCGGGGGGTCAGGCTGAGAATGTCGTCAATTTCTGGCGCGGACAAATCCTGGAGTTTCAGCACCAAATAATCCACACAGTCTTTTTGGCCCTGATCTTCTAAATATTTGATTAGCTCACTGGTGACGCGATCGCGCAACACCGAATCCGATGGGTCCACCGCATCTTCCACCATCTGTTCCCGCACCTGCTGCACAATGGGGGAGCGGCTATACTGCTCCGCCTCTTCACCCCGCCCCGACTCCACCGCCATTTCAATATCCATGGACGTTTCAATCGGTTGCCGCTGGGAAAACGCTTGGGCACGCAGAACCACAAGCTGCTGATTACGCCGACCGGGCAGGGTAATCCGCCGCTTGGCATACTGCTCCGAAAAGGCCATATACTCCGATAGTTCCAGCCGCGTCCGGGGTTGGTAATCTAACGGCAGCTCATTTTCTTTGCGAAAATTCTTCAGCACTTCGATATAAAAGTTTTGCAGGAAGTCTTCAATCAAGTTGTACCGCGACTGAAAACTGTACTGACCTCGACCGGGATTGATGTGACGGTAAATCATGGAACTGAGGGTGCTGTGCAATTCCACCCGGCCCCGTTTAGACCCTAACCGATAGTAGGTGAGGCATTTATCCAGACGATGCTGGGCCAGGGTCATCAGCCAGGATTCCACCTCGCCAGACCGCTGGATGCGATCGCTCTTCTCACAGATCCGTTGCACTTCATTAGTCAGCCGCAAAATGACGGCTCTTCCCCGTTCCGTAATAGTAGGCAGTTCCTTGCCAAATTCAAGGGTGAGGAAATTGACAACGAGGGATCGCTGCCGTTCCAATCGTTCCTCAATGGCTTCAGTAGCACTATTCGGCTCAGATGGCGGAGAGGGAGCAGTGGGATGGGTAGGGTTTAGAGATTCAGTACTCATAGTTTGACCTTGGATGATGCAGCTCATGATTCCTATGGGTTGTCGAATGTGGTTTAGCGCCAGTTAAAACCGCTGGGCGGCTTGCTTGACACTTTGACTGTAGGAAATCCGGCCCAGGTTCAGGGATATGGGTGTGTCACTCGTTGAATCATCTCTTCAGCCCTCGGCGCAAAGCCCGATTAACCCAGCCAAGGATGACCCAATGATGGGAAGGATAGGGTGTATTACTTTTGAGAGAAACCCTTACCATGCGGCACTATCACCCGTTTCAAGTCGGGGTTGAAGCATCATGGTGTGGCCTAGGACCGAAGACTGGCAGCGATCGCTCCCAAGGACAATCAGGCAATTGGTTCCGTAATCTGGTTTCGCCCTCAACTAGCCTCAACTCGCTAAAGCCACTCGCACCGGGGGAGAAAAATTAATTAGGCCAGTCCTCATGACTGAGTTCCTGCGTCCCCACATCAACCCACTGCATTGCCATATCCCAACCCAAGCCGCGTCGCACAATCTCTGGGGAGGTTGCCGTCATATCTAAAATGGTGGAGACTTGATAACCGACAGGTTGCTCATCATCAATCATGATGTCCACGAATTTCTCAAACTGGTCAAACAGTTCCGCTTGGGACACACGGGTATCCTGTGGGGTGAAGGGGGTAGGGGCTGAGGTGGAAACAATGGGGTTGCCGACCGCCTCTAATAAACTTTGACACAGCGTATGGTTGGGTACCCGAATCCCGGTGGTTTTCCGTTTGGGATTCATCACCAGTTTGGGCACCAGCTTAGTGGCTGGCAGAATAAACGTGTAAGGACCGGGGATCAGGCGTTTGATAATTTTGTAGGCGGTATCGCTGACCTGAGCGTAATGGGAAATATTGGAGAGGGAATCGCATAAGAAAGTGAGGGGCTTGTCACTGGACAACTGCTTGATTTGCCGCACGCGCTCAACCGCTGATTTCTCTGTGAGGTCACACCCGATCGCATAAACCGTATCTGTGGGATACAACATAACCGCACCCTTCTGTAGTTGGTTTTTCACCTTGGCTATACGGTCGGGTTGGGGGTTGTCCGGATGGATCAAGTAGATTGTTGCCATTGTTAATGAAATCAATGCAGCATGACTAGTTTAGACTGAAATTAGACCGTAGCGTTCTCTCGTATCCAAGGAAATATCGGACAGGTGACACAGTTGCAAGAATACGACTGGTGGGGCCGGGGCGATCGCCCCGCTCCCCCCCACCTGAAAACTCGGCGGCAGTTAGCCGAAATTGGGCTTAAGCCAAGGCAAGCGGTGGGGGTCATTCACACCCGCAAGTTTGATTGTTTGCTGTATGACCCGGATGATCCAGCTAGTGCAGTACCCCAAGATACCGTTCTGGAGCCGGGGGATCAGGACGAGAATGAACGGAGTCGGGAGGAGATTGATCGCGATCGCCAAGCGGCCAGTGAATGGGCACAGCAAATCCTGAACGATCCAACCATGACGATTTTGGATACGGAAACCACGGGGGCCAAGGCATCGGAAATGGTTGAGATTGCCATCATTGATATGACGGGAACGCCCCTCCTGAATACCTTGGTGAAAGCGCAACAACGGATTACCCCAGGGGCAGCAGCGGTTCATGGCCTAACAGCGAAGGATCTGGTGGATGCACCAACGTTTCCAGAGGTGTACCCTCAGTTGGCGGAAGTATTGGGCGATCGCTCCCTACTGATCTACAACGTTGAGTTTGATGTGGGGGTGATCAATTATTGTTGCGATAAGTACGACCAGCCGCGCTTGGGTTTGGAGGCGCGATCGCACTGCTTAATGCGGTGGTATGCCCAGTGGTACGGGGCTTGGAGCGTCAAACACCGCTCCTACCGCTGGCAGGCCCTCAACGGTGGACACCGGGCATTAGATGACTGCCATACGGCCCTAGAAAGATTAAAGACGATGGCCGCAGGCATACCAAGTAACCAAAATCCAGACTAATAGCGAATTTGTAACGTCACATTCGCCCACACCTCTTGGTCGCCACTTCGCACTGGGGTACTAGCCGCATCACTTTCGGCCATGGCCCGCAAGGCTGGCATGAACACTGGAGGAGGAACGGGAGCCATGGCGTTATTCACTTGAATCCCCACAATATCTTGACGGGACAATCCCAGGCTATCCAACACCGCATCGGCTTGGGCTTGGGCATCTAAGGTGGCGGCACGGAGGGCTTGGCGCTGGGCCGTGGCGATCGCCTCATCCGTGGCCCGAAACTGGATACTATCAATCCGGGTTGCCCCCGCCTTCACCGCCCCATCTAAAATTTCTCCAGCTAGCTCCACCGCCATTTCAAACTGGACGCTGTTGGAGGCGGTATAGCCGATGAGGGTCTGGGTCTCATTCCGATAATCGTAACGGGGACTGAGCTGAATCCCGGTTGTTTCTAGATTTTCAATGGGCTGGCTTTCTAAAAAATTCACCAGGCCATCCGAACGCTGGGCCATGGCCTGTTGCACCGCTTCCGCCGTAGCCCCCTCCACTTCCACCGCCAGGGAAATCATGGCAATGGTGGTGGGAAACGATTCCGTGCCTTGCCCGGTCACACTGAGAATGCGTAGACCACTTTCCTGGGCTTGGGCGGGCAGGGGTTGAAAGGTGGCTGAGGCAATCCATGGAGTGGTGGCGATCGCCAAGGGCAACAAGGCCATACTCCACCAACGCATCGCTTTACGGTGAGTCCGGGGTTGTAACTGGGATGGGCACTGGAATTGGCATGGTAACTTAGTTTGTCGCTTAGTCATCGGGTGTTTTTCCTCAAAGAGTGCATCAGTCACTCATTATGTATTGGATTCAGCATAGCGTAGGAGAAACGCCACTCCTAGCTTGTTTCATTTTTTGAACGCGAGACCAAGGATTCGACGGTGGTGTCGATGATGTCTGTTATCGTAGAGGCGATAGTGGCGTTGCGTCATCGCCTGTGATATCGGGAATGGATCGATCGCGAACGCACTAAAGGAGAGGGGAGAGAGAGGGGTATGGAGTGGATCAACTATTATAAACCTGTGATTGAACAGGTGATTGGGTTCTGGCTAATCTTTTTGATTGGGGGACGCATGGCCCAGGAATTATTGCGGCGATTGGTCTATGCGGCGGACCCGGAGGCAAAACCGAGGCGATTTCACACCCCTAGCCGTCCCGCCCGCATAGGAGTGGCGATCGCCGACATTATTGCTTGGTGTTTCGCCTTCACCGTAGCCTGTATGATCATGGATGAACCCCAAGCCGCCCAGGTTTCCCTGAGCCTGTTCAACTTGTTGTTCACCTCTTGGCCCTGGGTGCTGTTTACCTTACTGATGACCTATTCGTTTAGCAAGCGGGGTAACGAATTGATGCTCTCGCTTTTGGGCGGCTGGTATCTAAACTACCATCGCTCCTTGTTGGATCAACAGCAGAATTTTGATTTAGGCCAGGACCAAGTGGGACGCATTAGCGACATTGCCCTGCTCCACACCACCTTTAGTCTGAATAGTGGTGGTACCACGGTAAGGCCCAATGCTTATTTGATGCATCAGTTTTTTGGCTTTGCCAAGGATATGGGGGACGAGTGGCCTTTCCTGCAAAAATTGGTTTCCGCTCCCCGCGATCGCCATTCCTGAGGGGCAAGAGCCTCAAGCCGTATAGACCTTACTCAAACCCAATTTCGCCAAGCCCTTACGATAGGCGATCGAGGTTTGGTCGGCTTCAATGTGAGATTCCACCCGCAAATCCAAGGGTAAATCTTCAGGATATTGGGCTTCTACCACTTCCTTATCTTCGTTAAAAATTTGGTAATTAAATTCGTAGACAGGCTCCAAGGGTTGATCCTGGTCAAAGTTACGACAAATGGGGCTGAAAACACGGGTTTTACGGGCAGATACTGGAGATGCCGCATTGAGGATACACAGGCGACCACTACCGGGAAAATGCACCCGTAGCACGGCGGCAAAGGGCAAAAATACATCAAACACCCGCAACCACTCAAAATCCGCTGGGGCACGATCTTGCAAGCCCTTGGGAAAGTTGCTGACGTTGCTGAGATATTCGGCTCGGACCCCGTGGGGGGTGGGTTTCACGGCATAACGGGGCACAATGGGATTGTTGCGATCGCCAAAGGATTCCGAATGCACCCAAGCAAAGTGAGCCACATCTAAGAACCCTTCTAGTTGCCGCCCTGCCGCCGCCTCTAGATCGATAGAGTCGGGCAAAATTTGCTGATAATCGGAATGATCCCATTCGCCAAAGTCGGGTAAGTCATCGGCCCCATCCGGACTCACCTGACCCCGCAAGGTCGTCCAAATCAGGCCGTAGGCTTCCTTCACTGGATAGGTGGTCAAACACAACTTAGACGGGATCGACGCATTGGGATTGGCCGGAATCAAGGTGCATTGACCATCGGTACTGTAGTGAAAACCGTGGTATTTACAGATGAGGCTGTCGTTTTCCACAAAGCCCATGCTGAGGGGTACGCCTCGGTGCAAACAAATATCGTTAGCCACGGATACGCCATCACGGGTGCGCCAAATGACCAGACGTTGATCCAAGAGGGTGGCGGTAACGGGAGCAGCGGTTACGTCGTGGCTAAAGGCGATCGGGTACCAAAAAGGGGCGATCGCATCCCAATCAGCGCTGGAAAAGGTACAATTCCGGGGATAGGTCAAGGTTTTGGACGCTGATTTAGGTGTTGTTGCGGTCATCTCACCACCTCACAATTGCTGAAGGTTGCCGTCTCATATCGTCACTAAACCCGTACAGATGCGTCTGTTGCCGTTGTAACAGTCTTGTAGTGAACATTGTTGATTAATCCCTGATAGTCAGCCTCAGCCTAGGCATACAGCCATCCGGCAGGCCCAATTATTCATCTTCTAGAACCAGTTCTAAGGTGGGCATCAACCGCTTTAGGTTTTTGAGGGACTTACTTTGCCAAGGAATGGTCGTTGATCCTTTCACCACAATGTGACTGGATTCTTGTTTACGTACGCTAATCACAAACTTGGATAGCATACTGATCCCAGAGCTATTCAAAAACTCCAACTGTTTCAAATCCAAGGTGATCGTTGCAGGGCTGTCGGATTGCACATCACTTAACAAATCTAAAACAGGTTGGTACGATTCTATTCCAGCCAAACGCAAGGAACCTTGAAAGCTCAGGGTGGTCGTCTGGGCATCGTAGTGGATTGTGAAATCTTCACCGTTGATTTCTGTCATGTATGGTTGGGCTAGCTGTTCAAGGTTAAGGTTCAGTTCAGACATAGACCTTTGGGGTCAACATCTGAGGTGGTGTTAGCTCAATGATTCAAACGATTAAACTAATGATTGGGATGGGGCTATTGTAACTCTCCTATACCTGCTAAATCTAGCCTGAAGTTACAGCCTACCCCTATTAAAGCGTAATCTTTTATGGTGAGAAGCCGCCCCAATGACGAATCCAGTCGAGAGTTTCAATCCCTGGCTGGGGATCATTGCCAATCTTTCCCAAGTCTTCCCAAGATGGCCCCAAATCTCCCAAGGTTGGCTCAGTCGGTTTGGAGCGATCGCCCCCAGCTCTTGCGATGAGCAACCCCATTCAGATCAGCCATGGTCAAAAGGGCATCCCCTCTCCCGCCCCCCTCTCAGGCTTAGCCCCTGCCCCCAATATGAGATCCGCTTGTCCAAAGGTCGTCCAAAAGTTAATACTGCTGGCAAAATAGACGGTGTATCATCAACTATGCCGTGTTGAACACTTTGTAATGACTGTTCCTTCTCCCATGCCATCCCCTAACCCCACCCCGGAGCATCCTGCCACTGATAGGCTCGATGACCACACCCAAGATACAGAGACACGATTGCAACAGCTTCGCCGCAAACAGGGCAATTGGGTGGAATGGGGTCAAAGCTGTCAAATTCTGCAAAAACAAGGACTAACCCCCCAAGCAATTTTTGAGGCCACTGGATTTGAGCCAATCCAGCAGAATCAAATTATTGTGGCAGCCCAAGTCTTCAAGTCGATTCTGGGTCAAGGGGTATCGGGAACGGTGCGATCGCATTTTGAACAACGGGGCAGCGACACCCTCTACGAATTTCGGATTTTATCCCAAACGGCCCGGGCCAAAGCCGCCACCTTGGTGTTAGAAAAAGGCATTGACTCAGAAGGCTCCAGAGAAGTGGCTAAGGCGATTCGGGATTATACCCAAATGTCCCAGCCACCGGAAGGATTTGCCCCCTTTGATGACCATCCAGGGGATGCGGTCGCCTACCATTATTGGCGGCTAGCCCGACAACAGGGGGACTTGCAATCGCGATCGCGCCTGATTGCCATGGGCCTCAAATTTGCCAGCAGTGCCGCCGCTCGCCAAGCCATTGAAACCCTATTAACGGATTTTACCGTTGAATCCCAACGGCCCGCCCCAACCCTGCCCAGTTATCGTTTGGACGATGAAGATACCAACCCTCGCATTGTGCCAGTGGTCGGACATTTGCCCCTTAGCGTCAGTGATGTCAAAGCCGTACCCTTCATTGAAGAGCATGGCCCCTTCAACCTGGTCAAGTTCTCTGGGACAGGAGCCTGGATTCCCCTACCCGGATGGCAGGTGGTGCGATTGGCGGAAGACCCAGTTGTAGTACTAGCCCGCAGCGATGAACTGTCCGGGTTACGGGTCGATCCCATGGATAGCCCGGAGCAGGTACTCGTGGTGGTGGACCGTGCCCGCCGCCAGTGGAGTCCCGACCACTATTTTTTAACCACAACCACACCAGAGGCTCAAACCAGTGGATCATGCCCTGACCCAAAGGGAGAACAGGCCCCTGGGGAGGCTAGGGTAACAGTGCAATGGTCTGATGAACCCATAAACACGCCCATTTTAGGCCAAGTGGTTTTAGTGCTGTGGCCTAAACGCATTTTGGACGAAAATCTAGCCAATGATCCATGGCAAGTAGAATAAACAGGCAATTGCAGGGTGTGCAACGAGAAAAGGCGATATATGCTGGAGTAGAGCAGCAAGCTATTTGCTAGCAAGACGACTAATTGGATCGGCCTGAAGGATGGATTGAGAATCATGGTAACGGCTTAGCCATCCATCGAAAGTAAATGGGTATTTTAGGTAAGCGCTAGAACAACAACGCAACCACGGTGGGCCATGGTACTGATAGTTCGACCCGGTGAAAGCTTTCCCCTTGGGGCCACAGTGCAGGAGAACGGCGTTAACTTTTGTCTGTACAGCCCAGATGCTACAGCGGTCACCCTTCTCCTGTTTGATGCGCCGGATGATCCCTACCCGCGTATTGCGATTCAGTTAACGCCCCACCACAATCGGACCTTTCACTATTGGCATGTGTTTGTTGAAGGACTAGCCCCAGGGCAAGTGTATGGCTACCGGGTGGATGGTCCCTATGATCCGGAGCGGGGGTTACGATTTAACTTCAACAAGGTTTTACTGGACCCCTACGCTCGTTTGGTGGTGGGTTGGGCTAACTATTCCCGCACGGCGGCGATCGCCCCCTCCGATAATTGCACCCAGGCACTCCGGGCCGTGGTGGTCGATCCCAGTGGCTATGACTGGGAGGGCGATCGCCCCCTCCGCATTCCCTATGCCGAAACGATTATTTACGAACTCCACGTTGGTGGGTTTACCCAGCACCCTAATTCTGGCCTCCCCGACCCAATGCGGGGCACCTATGCCGGATTGATGGCCAAAATTCCCTATCTTAAGTCCTTGGGGATTACCGCCGTTGAACTCATGCCTGTGCAACAATTTGATACCAGTGATGCTCCCTTGGGCGTGGTGAACTATTGGGGCTATAGCCCCATTGCCTTCTTTGCCCCTCACCACAGCTACAGTTCCCGTGCCGATTTGTTTGGCCCCGTGGATGAATTTCGGGATATGGTCAAAGCTCTGCATCGAGCTGGCATTGAAGTGATTCTGGATGTGGTGTTTAACCACACCGCCGAAGGGGACCACACTGGCCCCACCCTCTCTTTTCGCGGCTTAAGCAATGAAGCTTACTATATTCTGGAAAATAACAAAGCTCTGTACAAAAACTATAGTGGCTGTGGCAACACCGTCAAAACCAGTGCCATCAGCAGTTATTTAATTCTCGATTGCCTCCGCTACTGGGTATCAGAAATGCATGTCGATGGGTTTCGGTTCGATCTGGCTTCCGTGTTGTCAAGGGGTCTTAAGGGAGAGCCATTGGATGATCCCTCGATTCTATGGATGATTAACACCGATCCCGTACTGGCTGGGAGCAAAATTATCGCCGAAGCCTGGGATGCTGCCGGACTATACCAAGTCGGTCGGTTTGCTGGGGAGCGATTTGCGGAGTGGAATGGTCCTTTCCGGGATGAGGTTCGACGGTTTGTGCGGGGGGATGAGGGGGTGGTACGCTCCTTAGCCTCCCGGATTATTGGCAGTCCCGATATCTATATTCAGCAAAAACGAGGGCCTAACTTTAGTATTCATTTCATTGCCTGTCACGATGGCTTTACCCTCTATGATTTGGTGAGCTATAACCGCAAGCATAACCAAGCCAATGGGGAAAATAACCAGGATGGGGCGAATGCCAACTGGAGTTGGAACTGTGGAACGGAAGGACCGACCAATGATCCCATCATTCAGACCCTACGAATACAACAAGCTAAAAATTTGATGACTATCTGGGCTATTTCCCAAGGTACTCCTATGTTGCTGATGGGGGATGAGGTGTTGCGATCGCAACAGGGCAACAACAATGCCTATTGTCAAAACAATAAACTAAGTTGGTTTGACTGGGATGCGTTATCAAATCAGCACGACTTTCTTCGTTTTATTAAAATGCTGATCAGTTTTGTCCAAACTCTCCATGTTTTTGGCCATGATCACCAATTGCGGATTACTGCCCAGACGGTGGAAGAACCGACGATTACGTGGCACGGAGTGGAATTAAATCAACCAGATTGGTCCCATTTGTCCCACAGTCTAGCGTTTAGCCTGCGGTATCAGCAACATAGCGAACACCTCCATGTCATGCTGAACGCCTATCACCAAGCACTAGCCTTTGAGCTACCCCCAGGACAGTGGCGGCGGATTGTCGATACCTCACTGCCCAGCCCAGATGATATTTGCACCATCCACACGGCACCTAGGGTTTCGGCCCCAACCTATCACGTCAGTGCCCGTTCCTCTGTAATTTTGATCGATCAGGGAATTAATGCTGAGGTTGACCCATCGTTAGGCTAATGCGGCGCTGAGATCAGCTTTGGCCTGGGCTAACGCCTCCGGCAGCTTACTCCCATCTCGGCCGCCAGCTTGGGCTAGGTTAGGCCGACCACCGCCACCGCCGCCACAGATTTTGGCGATCGCCCCAATAAATTTGCCCGCCTGCAACCCCGCCTGATTGACCTCTGGACTAAAAGCGGCAACCAAACTCACTTTTCCGTCACCAGGAATCGCACCCAATACCACAGCCCCACCCGTTCCGAGCTTTTGCAACAGTCGTTCAGCAGCCGTTTTCGTGGCATTGGCATCCATTTCCCCTAGATTAGCGACGAGGACGCGATAATCACCAATCGTTTCGGCGGTATCGAGAAGCTGCTCCGACTTGGCGATCGCCAATTCTGCCTTGACCGCCTCCAGTTGCTTTTGGGTGTCCTTCAGTTCCGCTTGGATGGCATCAACCCGGCCCACCACTTCCTCTGGCTGCACTTTGAAGCGATCGCCCAACTCCTTCACCACCTGATCCCGCACCTTGAGGTAGGTCAGAATCGCGGGTCCGGCCACCGCCTCAATCCGCCGCACCCCAGCAGAAATCCCCGTTTCCGCAATGATCTTAAATGCGCCAATTTCAGCCGTGTTCGCCACATGGGTACCGCCGCACAATTCCATCGACACCCCAGGAAAATCAATCACCCGCACCTGATCGCCATATTTTTCGCCAAACATGGCCGTTGCCCCCTTGGCCTTGGCTTCGGCAATGGGCATCACCGCCACCTTGGCATCGTGGGCTTCCGCCACCCAAGTGTTGACCAAGGCTTCCACCTGCTCCACATCTGCGGGGGTGAGTGCACGGGAACAGTTGAAGTCAAACCGGAGCCGATCAAAATCCACCAACGAACCCGCTTGGGAGACATCCGGGTCCACGATTTTCTGCAACGCCGCTTGCAGCAGGTGAGTTGCGCTGTGGTTGGCTTGGGCACGGCGACGGCAGGCTCGATCGATCTGGGCGGTGACGATCGCCCCTTCCTGAATTTCACCCCGTTCCACCGTACCAATGTGAATAAAGAAATCGGATTCTTTTCGTACATCTTCAATGCGAATCACCACATTATTACCGGACAGGTAGCCGCGATCGCCAACTTGTCCCCCCGATTCCCCATAAAACGGCGTTTTATCTAAAATAACTTGAACTTTATCCCCTGCTTTGGCGGCATCCACCAGATAGCCTTCCACCAATACCGCTTCCACCTTGGCGCTGGACTGAACATGGCTGTAACCAATAAACTCCGTAACATCCACCGCCCCGGCCAACTGGTCAAGGCTACCTTGAATGGTGAGATCAATGGTTTCATGGGCCTCCTTGCCCCCCTTCACCTGCTCCGCCATCGCCACTTCAAACCCGTCCACATCGACGGTTAAGCCATGCTCCTCCGCAATTTCCTGGGTCAGTTCCAGAGGAAACCCGTGGGTGTCATACAACATAAAGGCATCCTGACCGGAAATCTGATCTGGCTTCGTCGCCAAAATCTGCTCCAGCAGCTTTTCGCCCTTGGCCAGGGTTTTGAGAAACTGGGCTTCTTCCCGTTTCAGTTCCGATTTGATCACCGCCTGCCGTTCCCGCACATTGGGAAATACCTTTTC
>JAYKIC010000389.1:0-6952 GCA_035284985.1 Leptolyngbyaceae cyanobacterium | reverse complement strand
CGCTTGCTCAAACCATCGACAAATAAACTCCTGAATTTGGTCGGGTTCAAACTCCTGAGTTTTATAGGTGTCAAAACCCACTAGAGGATTACTGAGGCTGGCATCCCACACATTCAGCCGACAGGTCAACGCCACCCGCACTTGCCCCAGCCCATCGGTCAGTTGGGATTGAATGCCGCTGAGTGCCTTAGCTGGCAACGTTTCCCCCATCTCATCCACCGCATCCAACAACAGCCAAATGGGGTGCTGATAGAGCCACTGCTGAAATGATTCTTGCAACTCAGCAATATTCGCCGTTGGGTCAACCAATCTCACGGTATCAGGCAACCACTCTTCCAAAATGTACTCTTTGAGCGGTTTGCCCTGTAACCCTGCCAAGGGAATGAAAATGGGCAACGCCTCTGGTTTTGACTTTTGATTGATCAGGTGTTGAGCGATCGCCACCAATAAGGTTGTCTTTCCCGCTCCCGGTTCCCCAACGATGGCAATGTGTTTGTTTTTGCCAGTAGGAGGCTGTCCAATTACCTCACTCAAAAATTGCTGATGCCCATAGCTTTTGCCCTTGGCACTGGGGTCGGTGAGTTCATAGAGACTGGTGCGATCGGTCTGGTTGCGCCGCTGTTGCCGTTTTCGCTCAACTAACCCCAACCCTACATGGACATCCACCTCAAAACCATACTCAGTCGCCTTTCTTCGGAGGAGGCGATCTTCAACCTGATTCTCAAGCTTTGTCTGACAGGCTGAAGCCCAATCAAAAGTTGTCTGTAATTCAGTGACAACCTGGGTCGCTGAGAAATCTTCGTATTTGTCCTCCAACCATTCCAGAAGACGTTTATGCTTTTGAGGACCAGCATTTTCTAACGTTTGACAACCATCAGGGTTTTGTTTCCCCCATTCAAATTTGGCATATATCTCGGTCTTACGCTTCTTATACGCCTCGGCATCAAGACTTAGCTGGGCTTCTACCAGTTTCTTAACGTCTGAATCACGCCGCCCTTTATTTTCCTCATTGAAGCGAATCAGGAATACTCCAGTTTGTCCTGTACTCAAACCAAAATCATCAGCTATCTTTCTCAGAAATGCTTCCCAAGACACGGATCACAGCCTCACTGGACAACACTTGAAACGGTAAATCAGAGATTTCGCTCAAAAAGTGGCGGTTTTCAGAAATCAGGTAGCGGATTCCGGCAACCTCCAGCGATGCAGAAATCACCGCATCTCCTTTCTTTGCTCCTCTTGCCTTCCATTTTGCAACGACTTTGGCATCTGGGAGTGTGTAATCCCACTGAACTGATTTAGCTTGCCGTAAGAGGAAAAAGATCCCTCGCATCTCCTCAGCGGTGAGATTACGCTGCAACTCCGCTAGCACTTGAAACGGCATGTAAAGATTTAGCTCAGATAGTTTGCTAAACATCAGTTGTCTACAAAAGGGATGGGATGGAGTCTGCCGCAGTGCAAAGATGAACTCATTGGTGTCGATCGCCACCTGTTCAGTCTGGATAGAACTCATCCGCCACCTGTTCCCGAATCACCGCCAGTTCCGCCAAAACCTCATCAGTTGTCTGGTGCAATTTTCCCGCTTGAGCCAGACGTTGGTTATATCCCTCAGCAATCTGCTGCCACAATTGCTCCGCATCATCGGCCTGTAACCCTTGATCAATCAAATCCACCAGCAGCATTTCCACCGGGCGATCGCCCGCCCTCTGCATGACCCGTTCATACACCGCCTGGGGCAACTCCAGCGTAATCTGAACCGTTGAGTTTGCTGGGTTCATCTCACTGACCTCAACCATAACGTTGCCCTAAGTGTAACCTTTCCTCCCCTTAGATTGCCCCTATAGGGAAGGAATTGGGGCCTGCTTTTCACATAGCAAAAATCTACGATTGACTTGTCAACGAAAACAAAGTCAACACCACATAATCAAAACAACAGGAGATAAAAATGGTTTTCGCTTTTAATCCACTACCCGACGATAACTTTAACCCACAGTTCAAAAGTGGAGAATTGGTCAACTCATACGAAATGATGATGCTCGATTTAATTGAGTTATGCTTGGGCGATCGCTTCCGCTATTTTGCCGAATATCCCCTAGAAAAAATCTGCCACCGAACGGGTTGGATTGACGATAAAGAAACCTGGCAATTTTTAGTTAGCTCCCATGTCGATATTGCCGTGATGAAAAAAGGCTTAGGCAGCGATCGCAAAGCTGCACTCGTGATTGAATGCCAATCCTGGTATCACGATGATCCCCACGCTCAGGAACGGGATAACCGCAAAGTTCAACTCCTGAAAACCGTTGGTGTGCCATTGATCTACATCCGCCAAGTAGCCCAAGATCATCGCTACTATCGCTTTTATACGCCAGATGGAACAGCAGAAATCTTCTACAATTTGGTCACTCAAGAAAACCGGGGAGAACTAGAAGCCTTTTTGCTGAGGCACTGTGGATGATGAACGAATGAGAAAAGGGCGTTTTGCTACCATGCTTTCAGCGATCGCCCTCCCTCATCCCTGGCGCGATCGCCCTCCATATAACATTCATTAATGTTGCATAGATTTAAAAACCTATTTGGGCTTGACCAGAATGTAAGCTGAATCCTGTTTATGCTGTTTCAATCGAAGGCTTACGACAACTCAGTTTCCGACAAGCGCCCTTCCAACGGTTCATACTCATCTTCAAGCAACCAAAGCTGGGCTTGGTTATAACTGTCACATTGTTTAATCAACTGATACTGCTCGGCAGGATCAAGAATCTGGCAATAAGCTGACTCATCATCCAAGAGCATCAGAAGGTAGGGCGGCGACTGTATCGGATCAACCCTAACTTCCAAAACATTCCATTTACTCTCCGCTGGGTCGAGTGCGAGCGATCGTTATTGGTCATAGGACATTTACTCTAAAAAGATAGCAGGTGTCCAAAGCAGCCGTTCGATATCTTCGCCTAAACGCCTAAAATCCTTCAAGTTAAAGGTGAGAAGTTGATCGGCACCTTCCCGTAGTGCAACCTCAGCTAGCAACGCATCAAACACTATTCCCCCTGACAAGTCTCGATTACTCAGTCGGGCGATCGCCCTCCAATAATCCTCCATTTGCAAAGTTTGAACATCCAATCGATAGAGATTTTGCTCAGTTAGCTGTCTGGCCTGAATCGGTGAAATTTTGGGTTTCAGCGGTAGGCGGGTCAAGACAGAATAGAACTCTGCAAGGCACTGGGCTGAAATCATGCCACGAATCTTTTCGGTTAACGCAGCCTGTAACCAACTCACCGCAACGGCATGGGATTCATGATCTGGCAGTACCGCTGCGACTAAAAGGGAAGTATCAAAAAAGCACTTCATAACCCAAACGATCGCTCCTCTCGTGCTGCTTGCACTGCTGCCATCAGATCAAAAGTAGGGGAAATTTCACCCTGGTACACTAGCACGTTCTCCTCCCAAGCCAACATTGGATCAGTCCTAGTGAGGGGTGGAACAGAATAGGGTTCCTGAAGCGATTCGAGTAAGCGGATGGCTACTTGCAAGCGTTCCGCCTGAGATAACTGGTTTGCCGCTGCTAACACGTCCTGAATCGTCATAGTTTTCTCCTAAACGCGATCGCTTTAACCCCAGATTAATCCAGATTTGTGGATGCTGTCAGGATAGATCAAGAGGCGATCGCATCAGCCAGCTCTTTCACCGTCATCGGCGGGTAAGTCCGTGTTGGCGTAAAGATTTCATGCTTACCCCGATAGGCAAAAAGAGAGCCTTCCTCGCTAAACGTAGATGAGAGAGTGAGAGTAGGGGTGGGCGATCGCTTTGAGAAAAGTGGGGATAGTGCGATCGCTCCTCTTATCAACAGCGTAACTACAACAGCGTAACTACAAAGGCGCAACGGTGACGCTGACGGTTGCAGTACTACCATCTGGGCCTAAGTTGTGATACTGAAGCCGTATCGTCTGGTTGGGTTCGAGGGGCAAGGGCATGGTGATGCTGCCCAAGGATAGGACATCGCCAATGTGAAGCCACTGCCCAGAGGCTTGCAGGTCTTCCACTAGCCACAGCACGGCTTCCAGGGGATGCCCCAGGAGGGCTTGGGTATTGCCTTGGGCAATCACGTCTCCGGTGACAGGGTTCACCATCTCCACCGGGGTATCTCCCAGCACCTCCAGCCACGATCGCCCATCTGGTCGGGGAGTCAGGGGAATGGGCGTTCCCATCACCCCCGATCGCGCCCCTACATTAATGGCGACTAAATCGGCAGCGGTGGGCTGGATGTCGGGTTCTAGGAGTAAATCGGGGAGTTCGATAAAGGGAATGACCGCATCAAGGGCGGCGATCGCCTCCTCCCTCGTGGTGGCATGGTTAATGGCGACCGACCCCACCCGCACCATCAAATCCGCTTCCACTAAGGGACGGGCACCCACATTAGCCGGAACCGTCGCCCCCGACTCCAACAACATTTCTGATAGCAACAGACCGCGCAGGGGATGATCCACACCAAATCGAGCTTGGGCCGGAGGGGAGGTCAGTCCCGCCTTGTAGCCAACGATTCGCCCTAGTTCGGGGGTCAGTTGATTGACTAGGGCATCCCGCAAATAGAAGGCATCCTCCATATTCAGGGTGGCATCCAAGCGTCCCAATGGAGCCAACACAGGCGGCAAAGGGACTTTAGCTTCGTAATATTGGGCCAGTCGCTCTGCAACGGTGATGGCTTCTCGGCGGCTAATATCCAGGACCAGAGGATTTTCCGGCTCAACCGTGTCAGTTGTGGGTTCCTCCGGGGTAAGGGGGTCAACCCTGGGGGCTTGGGGGCTAGGTTCAACCCGATCAGATTCAGGGGGTTCCTGAGCCGATATGCCCATAGAGGGTAGTAGGGCTAAGCCCCATCCCAGGCTAAGGGTTAAGACAGCCAAGAGGGGCGATACTGTTCCCAGATGGGCGTTACGCCATCGCATAATAAGCTTCATAATAGGAGAAAATATTGGACAAAATTTAAGGATTCAATCGGTTGGGGATGCAACCCTATACCGACCCACATCCAGAAGCCTGAACCCGTTAGCGCTGTGGGGGTGAATCGGCATTTACCCGAACATCTGGGGCCGGGTGCGCCTGTCTATAGTACCCGCAAAACGCTAGGGACGGAGGCGATCGCCTCATACTGGTTTAAGGCGGTGAGGGCTTGGCGGACATCGCCCTCACGGACCTCATGGGTCACGACCACAATTTCCGCGCATTGATTCCGCTGACCAATTTGCACCACGGACTCTAAACTGACATTATGCTGACCGAAGCAGGTGCCAATGTGACCAATCACCCCCGATTGATCGTTGGCTAAAAGACGGATATAAAACCGTGTGATCACCTCATCCATGGGGGCGATCGCGCAGTAATCTTGGTGGGAAGGGGCAAGCAACGGGTCTAACATGGGGCTACCATCGGCCTGAGTCGCCTCACCCCGATTGACCTTTAACAGCGCTGCAATGTTTAGAATATCTGACACCACCGCACTCGCCGTAGGTCCAGACCCAGCCCCAGGGCCGTAAAACATGACCTGACCCACCGGATCACCTTCCACGAAAATGGCGTTGTAAACATTGTTGACATTGGCTAAGGGATGGCTGGTGGGGACTAGGGTGGGGTGGACCCGAATTTGCAACGGGGCGGATTGAGCATCGTTTTGTTGCCGTTTGGCGATCGCCAACAGCTTAATCACAAACCCTAGGCGCTGGGCATAGGCAATATCCTCAGCGGTAATCGAGCGAATCCCCTCGCAGTAAACCTGGTCCAAATGAATCCGTCCCCCAAAGGCGAGGGACGCTAAAATCGCAATTTTATCCGCCGCATCTAACCCATCCACATCTGCGGTGGGATCAGCCTCAGCATAGCCCAGATCCTGAGCATCTTTGAGAATGGCAGCAAAATCGCCCCCCTCATTTTGCATTCGAGTCAGGATATAGTTGGTGGTACCGTTGATAATCCCCATGATGGTGGTAATTCGATTGGCACACAGGGACTGCTTCAGCGGCTCAATCACAGGAATCCCCCCGCCGACTGCGGCCTCCAACAATACGTAAACGCCTGCTTTTTCCGCTGCGGTGAAAATCTCATCGCCGTGGCGAGCAATCAATGCTTTGTTGGCGGTGACAACGTGTTTGCCGTGGGCGATCGCTTCCAGCACCAGCGTCCGTGCGGGTTCAATTCCCCCGATCACCTCCACCACAATGTCCACCGCTGGCTCGGTGACAATCGCCTTAAGATCAGCCGTAAACAAGTCAGGGGCAATGCCTAGATCTCGAAGTTTGTCAGGCGATCGCTCCCCCACTCGGTAAATTTCTAACTCTTGCATCAATGGATGTCGCTGGGCCGGACTCAATAAAATCTTCGCCGTCCCGCTACCCACCGTACCTAAACCCAATAAGCCAATCTTAAAACTCAACGCCCGATACCTTCAATGCTGAGAGAACTGGAAGGGGCAAGGGTAATGACATCGTTGGACATTATTGCCCCATATACCAGCGTATCAAAAACTGAGGGTGAACTCGCGTTGATTCTTATGGTAACTGTTCCGCCGTTGCGAGGATTGATAGCCGTAAACACTTTAGTTAGAACAGAAACATCCTAACCCACGTGGCAATCGCCATAAGAATATCGTTGTTTATCTGGCCAACCGCCGATCGCTATCTTTGCCGCCCAACCATGTGGCATTCCTATGCTAACCATAGATGAGCAGCACCACTCCCCATCCACCCATTCTTTCTTGATTTTCAGGTCAGGTCTTTATTTTCAAGTCAGGGAAGTTATTTACTGCCCATCAACTGCTCAAGCACAGCATGGACAGCGTTACGTGTCAACTTTTCTGCCCCCAAATCTAAGGCATCGAGGGTGGCATGGGCTAGGGCTAGGGGGATTTGACAAAAATTACGGGCTGGTCCCTTAGCCAGGGATTCCGTGTAGGCATCGGCTAGGGTCAGAT
>JAYKIC010000388.1:0-4705 GCA_035284985.1 Leptolyngbyaceae cyanobacterium | reverse complement strand
ATCACGGGAACGGTAAAAGATAACCGTAAGGATTGATGTTACTCTTAAAACACCGATTCCCACGTTTATCCGGAATGCTGTAACCCTTGAGGCTGTTTTAAGAGGGGCGCTGGCGTTGTAATCGAATCAACCAAAGTCCTAGAAAATAGGTGGCGATCGCACTCACCAACCCCACCACAAAGCACCCTAGAAATAAAGCGACGGATACCATGCCCCCTAATGCTATCAGTTGGGAAAATGCTTCCTTCCCCGATGCCACCACAATGTCCTGCACTACACTCCATTCTGGCAAATCAGTTCGGATGCCAACCCCGGCTAACAACTGTTGTCCAACCCAAAAATTAAAGTAATAAATAGGAATGTAAGTGAGCGGATTGCTGACCCAGGTTCCGGCTGCCGCCATCAGCTTGTTCCCTTTAAAAATAGTCGCAAGGGCAATACCAATAATGGTTTGAAGACCAAATAGGGGAAAACAACCAGCAAATACGCCCACGGCAAAGCCTCTGGCGATCGCATCTGCACTGCCCCGCATCCGCACGAACCGAAGATAAAAGTAACGTAAACGGCGTTTCCACATGACTTGGGGCAATTGCCCACGCTGCGGGGAGGCAGGGATTTGAGCCATAGGAGATAGGAGGGGCACCAGCCACCCGATTGAAAGTTACCCCCCGATCGTAACCTAAATCACGAAGACGCGACAAAACAGAGGTGTCCTTTTCTCGGATGAATCAATGGGCACAGCTATGGTTGCTTGAATTCATCCTATCGGGGGATATAACTGGAGGAAGTAATCTTAGAATAAAACCTCTATGATAATAGATGTCTGATTAAGACAGGGAGCGGACCCTTTGGGGGCTTAGGGTTCGCTCTTCTCCACAAATCCAAACTTTGAGATCACCAGAACTACTTGATCTCGGTCCAACCCGGCTGAATGTCGGGTTTTTTGCTAGCTATGGGACGCAGCTTTGGAATCAAGCATCATGTAAGGCACTTGGCAAACCATAAAGTACCAGTCGTACTAACCCTAAACAGTTACACAGTCTGCCGCCCCACAATATTGGTAGCTTTGTGATTAATTGGTAGACTCCTCAGCAAAAATGTGATCCATATCATTTGATGGCCTGATGAAAAACACAAATGCTCCCACGGAATTGGGGGGAAGTAGGCTGAATCCATTGATAGACACACAGTTCAAGACACACAGTTCAAGACATACAGTTCAAGACACACATAGCAGGAACAACAACTTAATATATTTTTGACTATTTTTCTTAGACGTATTCTTCCTCGACTATTTCTTTGACTATAGTCACTACCTCCTCTCTAAACAGTTTCCAGACCCGCTTCCCCGTGGAGCGGGCTTTTTTATGGGAGGTAAAGGCCGACCCTGGCTCAGGGTGGCCCGTTGGCATGGTATTATCGAGCGATCGCCAACCTTTTATGATCGTCTCTTTACTGTCTACGCTCCTTTATGGATACCTCTCTGCCGGAACGCGATCCCCCTGGTAATTATGCCAACCTCAATAACTTGTGGGGGGCCTTGATTGTGGAAGAACTGGTGCGTAATCAAGTGACCTATTTTGTGGTGTCGCCGGGGTCTCGTTCAACTCCACTGGTGGTGGCGATCGCCCGCCATCTCCAGGCTCAATCCATTATCTGTCTTGACGAACGCGCTGCCGGATTCCATGCCCTTGGGTATGCCAGAGCCACGGGCCACCCTGCGGTGCTGGTGTGTAGTTCGGGGACCGCTGCGGCTAACTACTATCCAGCGGTGATTGAGGCGGCTGTTGATGGAGTGCCGCTGCTGATTTTGAGTGGCGATCGCCCCCCAGAATTGTTGCAAAATGGTGCGAACCAGACGATTCAGCAGCCCAATTTGTATGGCAACTATGTCCGCTGGCAAGTGGATCTCCCCTGTCCCACCGATCAAATTTCCCCTGCCATGGTGCTAACCACCGTTGACCAAGCGGTCTACCGTTGCCGGAATTGCCCCCCCGGTCCCGTGCCGATCAACTGTCATTTCCGGGAACCCTTGGCTCCCATCCCCCACCCCATCCCCCTGGATTATTCACAAACCCTCCAGCGGTGGCAAATGGCCACAACCCCCTACAGTCAATATGGGACAGCCATTCCCCTGCCCCAACCTAGCGATATTCGCCACCTAGCTGATCTCCTCAACCAGACTGGCCAAGGGTTGATTCTGGTGGGTCAGTTGGCCAATACGGCGGCCCAAGAAAAAGTGGTGGCCTTAGCCCAACACCTCCATTGGCCCTTGTTACCAGATGTGCAGTCTGGCTTACGATTCCAGGAGGGAATCCCGACGGCTATCCCCTATTTTGATCAGTTGTGGTTGATGGAGGCTTGTCAATCCTGGGAGATTGAGACGGTGGTGCAAGTTGGGGGGCGGTTGGTGTCGAAGCGTTTGCAGGAATGGTTAGCGGCTCATCCCCCTCGCCATCATATCGTGATCAGTGAGGGACCGGAGCGGCTTGATCCCGACCATACCGTGTCGTTGCGGTTGCAGGCGGCGATCGCTCCCCTGTTGAATGCCCTATTGCGTCAGATTCAGTCCCGTTCGGTGGAACCGTGGGTCACGCAGTTAATGACGGCATCCCAACAAATTGATAGTGTGATTGACTGGGTGTTAATTCAGACAACGATGGCTGAACCTGCGGTGGTGCGTTCGGTGTCCCGATTACTGCCAGTGGACCATGGGCTATATGTGGCCAATAGTATGCCCATTCGGGATTTGGACCGCTATGGTAGTGCTGACGGTGCGGTCAAGGCGGTGGGCTGCGATCGCGGCACCAGTGGAATTGAAGGGGCGATCGCGGCGGCGGCGGGGTTTGCCGTCGGTCGCCAAAGTCCGGTGACGCTGTTGGTGGGGGATTTGTCCCTGCTACACGATTTGAATTCCCTCGCTTTACTGAAAACGTTGGAACAGCCCGTGATAGTGGTGGTTTTGAATAACGGCGGTGGCGGCATTTTCTCCTTTTTGCCCATTGCCGAATTTGAAGATGTATTTGAACCCTATTTTGGTACTCCCCATTGTTGGACCTTTGGCGATGCCGCCCGTATGTTTGGCTTGGGGTATCATCAACCCCGAACCCTGGCTGAATTTGAACAGGCGTATCAAACTGTTTTGCAGCAAAGCCAGCCAGCGGTGATTGAAGTGGTGAGCGATCGCACCGAAAACCTGACCCTCCACCAGACGCTTCAGCGGGAAATTATGGCCGCTCTTGAAACAGAAGGCTTACCCGACCTCACTTCCCACCATCAAGGCGAGTCGGCATGATGGCAGTAAGAAATCCGGTGCCGCTTCTAGCATTACTGGAACAGCGGTGCCAAGAGGGATGGTTGGTCGGTCAGGATAATCAGGAGTTTTGGGCGATGGTTCAATTGCTCCGTCAAGAATTCAGCTATATACGGCGATCGCCCAATCGTCCCATGTCGTCGATCGTGCTGGCTGAATCTGATCCGCTGCGGCTTTTAGCCGGATTTTTTGCTGCCTACGCCACGGTATCCCGTGTCTTTCTAGGAAATCCACAATGGGGTATCACTGAATGGCAGCAAGCGATGGCGATCGCCCAACCTGATTACATTTGGGGCGATTCTGCTCCGGTATTGGGTGAGTGGGATGGTGGGCAGTGGGATGGTGGGCGGTGGGATGGTGGGCAGTGGGATGGTGGGGAAGACCGATTAATGGGAATGCTTCACACTGAGCCGTTGATTCTCATTCCCACAGGAGGTTCATCGGGTCAGATCCGGTTTGTGATGCATCAATGGCATACCCTGACAGCCGCCGTTGTCGGGTTTCAGCAATATTTTCAGATGGAGGTCATCAACTCCATTTGTGTGCTGCCGTTGTATCACGTCAGTGGTTTGATGCAGGGGATGCGATCGCTCCTCTCCGGCGGTAATCTTTGGATTACTCCATTTAAACTACTCAAACAGGGCAAGGAACCTCCTTTTTTGCCGCAAGACTGGTGTATTTCTTTAGTGCCAACTCAACTGAATGGATTGCTGCGATCGCCCCTAATGGCCCAGTGGTTAGCCCAATGCCACACCGTTTTTATCGGTGGAGCGGCTCCCTGGCCTGATTTACTACAACAGGCGCGGCGGCAAAATATTCCCCTCTCCCTTTGCTACGGCATGACCGACACCTCAGCCCAATTCAGCGCCCTCAAGCCTCGGAACTTCTTGGAAAAACAAGAAACCATGGGGGAAATTTTCCCCCATGCTCAAGTGATAATTGTGGATGAAGCAGGGCGATCGCTCCCTCCTTATGTCATTGGTCAGATCTGTGTTGCGGCCCATTCCCTCGCCTTGGGCTATTACCCCACGGGCTGGTCCTCTGGGCAAACTATCACCACCCCATCCGGCACCGTGCTATTCCGCACCGACGATGGCGGCTATTTGGATAAACAGGGACATCTAGTCCTGGTAGGACGCATCAGCGGCAAAATTATCACCGGGGGCGAAAACGTCTTTCCGGCGGAGGTGGAAGCGGCTATTTGGGCCACTGGATTAGTGAGGGATGTGGCGGTGGTGGGCATCCCCGATGACTATTGGGGCCAGTGTGTGGCGGCGGTGTATGTGCCTACGAACTCGGACATAGGGGCTACGGACCCCCAAATCCTAGCGACGGCTCTTCATGATCGGATTGCCCGATACAAGCACCCGAAAATTTGGCTACCCATGGCGG
>JAYKIC010000387.1:0-6508 GCA_035284985.1 Leptolyngbyaceae cyanobacterium | reverse complement strand
TATGGGCCACCTTAGAAGCCGATCGCACCTATGTGATTGAATCTGGACGGGACAGCGTATTTGCCAAATCGTTGCTAGTGGCGATCGCCAGCCTTGAACCTCACCGCCTCCAGCAACCCATCACCCTAGAAGTATATCCCGCTGATCAGAATGAGGAATCCCTATTTTGCAACGTTTACGTTAATGGCGAGCGAGTGTTCAAGAAATGGGGAGACAACCCCGATTGGGAGGCGATCGCCCAAACCGCCATGGCAACGGTCACTCAAGCCAGTGGTACCCGTGCCGCCACTACTCCAGACCTAACTCCCCCCCATCTTGGTCCAGACGAAGCCTTAGATGCGGATTAATTAACCAAAAGCAATGAAGTTGGTTCTGTGCCTATCCCCCGTCTCGGTGCAAGGTAGCATCAGCTCGAAGGTCGATTGAAGGTGGGCATTGCCCACCCTACTGATCTCGGTGCAAGGTAGCTTCAGCTCGAAGGTCGATTGAAGGTGGGCATTGCCCACCCTACTCGTCCTCATTCGTTACGACGATGGGCCGTTAGAATCCTGGCAAATCTGAATTCAGATCACTTTTTTCACTAAACAGGACCATCAGCCGCTATTATTAATGGCTGGATGTGTATACAGCGAGTACCGGAACCGTTCTATGGCTGAGACCCTACTATTCAATGCCCTACGTGAAGCGATCGACGAAGAGATGGCACGGGATCAAACCGTCTACGTCATTGGTGAAGATGTGGGCCATTATGGTGGTTCCTACAAAGTGACGAAGGGGTTATACGAAAAATATGGCGATATGCGGGTAAAAGATACTCCCATTGCCGAAAATAGTTTTACGGGAATTGCCGTTGGTTCGGCCATGACTGGGTTGCGTCCCATCATTGAGGGCATGAATATGGGTTTCCTGTTGTTGGCCTTTAACCAAATTGCCAATAATGCGGGGATGTTGCGCTACACCTCTGGTGGCAACTTCAAAATTCCCATGGTGATTCGTGGTCCAGGGGGTGTAGGACGACAGTTGGGGGCGGAACACTCGCAACGGCTGGAAGCCTATTTCCAAGGAGTGCCCGGACTCAAGTTGGTCGCTTGTTCCACCCCTTATAATGCCAAGGGATTGCTTAAGGCTGCCATTCGGGATGATAACCCGGTTCTATTTTTTGAACATGTACTGCTGTATAACCTGAAGGAAAATTTGCCCGAAGGGGAATACCTTTGCCGTTTGGATAAAGCTGAAATGGTGCGGGAAGGTAAAGACGTTACGATTTTGACCTACTCTCGGATGCGTCACCATTGTGTGCAAGCGGCTAAAATCCTGGAAAAGGAAGGATATGATCCAGAAATTATCGACCTGATTTCCCTGAAGCCCTTGGACTTTGAAACCATTGGCGCATCCATTCGCAAAACGCACCGGGTGGTGATTGTGGAAGAATGTATGCGATCGGGTGGGATTGGGGCGGAACTGGTCGCTTCCATCAACGATCGCCTCTTTGATGAACTGGATGCGCCGGTGGTGCGGTTAGCGTCCCAGGATATTCCCACCCCCTACAATGGACTATTAGAGAGTTTGACCATTGTGCAACCTCAGGTGATTGTGGATACAGTAAAAGACATGATGGCCCTTCAGGTGTAGCCCCTTCGTTATCCTGAAATTGAGAGCCAATGGAGTCAATTGAGGGATAGGTAATGCAAATTTACTTGGATTATGGCGCAACGACCCCGACTCGGCCTGAGGCGATCGCCCTCATGCAGGAGGTGATGACGCACCAATGGGGCAATCCCTCTAGCCTGCATCAGTGGGGGGGACGGGCGGCGACGGTGGTGGAGCGGGCACGGTTTCAAGTGGCCGAGCTGCTGCACGCGGCTTCGGCGGATTCCATTGTGTTCACCTCCGGGGGGACGGAAGCGGATAACTTGGCCATTATGGGGGTGGCTCAGAAGTTTGGCACGCCCCAGCATCTGATTATTTCCAGTGTGGAACATCCAGCGATCGCCCAACCCGTTGCTCGGCTACAACAGCAGGGCTGGCAAGTGACCTATTTGCCCGTCAATGCCCAAGGTCGAGTTGATCCGGCTGACCTCCAAGCAGCCTTCCAACGCAACACGGTACTGGTATCGGTAATTTGGGGCCAAAGTGAGGTGGGGACGCTCCAACCGATTGAGGCGCTGGGTATGTTGGCCCGTGACCACGGGGCTATTTTTCATACCGATGCGGTTCAAGCGGTGGGCCGATTGCCCTTGGATGTGCAGCGGTTGCCTGTGGATCTGTTGTCCATCTCTAGCCACAAGATCTATGGTCCCCAGGGAGCGGGTGCGTTGTATGTGCGACCGGGGGTTGAATTAGCGCCCTTGTTGCAAGGAGGGGGACAGGAGTTTCAGTTACGATCGGGCACTCAAGCGGTGCCAGTGATCGCCGGATTTGGTCTAGCGGCCCAAATGGCAGCCGCAGAGTTGACCGATGAGTCAGAACGGTTGCGGCAATTGCGCGATCGCCTTTTTCATCACCTCAGTGATATTGATGGTCTAGAACCGACGGGCGATCGCCTCCACCGTCTCCCCCATCACGTTAGTTTTGTGTGGCGAGATGCCGACGGTGTTCAACTCAGCGGCAAAACCTTAGTCCGGCAGCTCAATCTAGCGGGAATTGCCGCCAGTGCGGGATCGGCCTGCCACAGTGGAAAACTTAGCCCCAGCCCCATCCTCACCGCCATGGGTTACGGTGCAACGTTAGCGAAAAGTGGCATTCGCCTCACCCTAGGTCAGCACACCACCGTGGCAGATATTGATTGGACTAGCATGGCCTTGCGGCAAATTTTGGGTCGCATTCAGCAACCATTGGTTCTCTCCTAGCCAACCCTTAAAATCCCTACAGGGACCACTGATCCGACGGGCGCAATCCCTTGGCGGTTGGCACCTTTTTCTCCGTGCGACTAGTGGCCCAGCGCTGGTAATCAACCAAAAGCTGGTGCATCAGCCGCTGTTTAATCGTCAGCAGGATACTTTTGAGCAACCCATTGCCCGTGGCCTCAATAATCGGACGAGGTGTCAGCATCAATGCAGGTGGAATATCCACCTGCACCGCCAGATGAGCCGTACCGCATAAACGGGTTTTCCCGTTTTGGGTTTGGGGGGCCAATTGTCCATTCAGGGTTAGTTGAAATCGTTGATTGACATACTCAATGCCCTCTACCTTGCACCCCACTGAGCGCAGATGAACTGTCCCGTCAGCATCGGCCCAGAGTTGCATATCCACCGTGGGCCGGATGCTCAGAAATAAAAAGTTGATCGGGCGCATCCTAAGGCGAAAGGTATTGTCACCCAGGTATTGAGTGCGGCTGGGGTCCACCAATGACTGCACCACTCGCTGCGGCTGGCGAAGATAATGGTGAATTGGCACTTGCTGTTCCAAGACAGCCATATCAACAGATTGTGATGCAGCAAAGCGAACAGACATTGTATTAAATCCTTAGAGCAAAAGTTCGGTTCAAAAAAGTGATTCAGCCAGTGAAGGAGCCAGCAGCCCAATTAGCGCAACAACTCGACACTAAGTGCTGATAGGATGTCAAACTGTAACCGATCCACGATGTCACTCAGGAACGTTACAGAAACTCAATCGAGTTTATTAAACATATATGTAGTTTACCAAACTAAATAAATTTTCCGCAGATACACCCGTGACGTGACGAAAATTCACATACTTGACGCGGGGATATATCTGTGTGTTTGCCTAAATTGTCTCAGTCAACGTTTATTCACTTAACTCAAATTCATGACAATTTCTATTGGTCATCTCGGTCCCCAGGGTACCTATTCTGAAGTTGCGGCTATTGCCGTACAAGCCTGGTTAGAACAGCAAGGCCAAAACGATCTAAGCCTATCTTCGTTTACTAGCATTGCCCAAACTCTCTATGCCCTGGCGGAGGGGGAAACGAACCTGGCGGTTGTTCCGGTGGAAAATTCGACGGAGGGGAGCGTGACCGTAACCTTGGATACGTTGTGGTTGTTGGATAACATTCGGATTCAACAAGCGTGGAACTTGCCGATCGCTCACGCTTTGATTTCCCATGCCCAGGGTCCAGAACAGGTGGATACGGTGTATTCCCACCCCCAAGCCCTAGCTCAGTGCCATGACTGGTTACAGCATCACTTGCCTGCGGTGCATCAGGTGGCGACTCAATCGACTACCCAGGCGGTTGAGCATTTAGGATCTAAAATTGAGCCGAATCTTAGGGTGGGGGCGATCGCCTCTAAACGGGCGGCTGAACTGTATGACCTGCCGATTCTGGCCTTTCCCATTAATGATCATCCTGATAACTGCACCCGCTTTTGGGTGATTGGGCCAACGAATCAAGAGTATCCCGATCCGCCGCAGAAAGCGACCCATACCTCCCTCGCCTTCAGCCTGCCGCAAAATCGACCGGGAGCGTTGCTGAAGGCATTGGAGATTTTTGGTAGTCGGGCTATCAATTTGAGCCGGATTGAATCTCGACCGACGAAGCGATCCCTGGGGGAATATCTATTTTTCATCGATGTGGAGAAAAACTTAGGAGATGCGGTGATGGATGATGCCTTAGGGGAATTGCGCCACTGTACCGAAACGCTCAAAATCTTCGGTCAGTATCAAGTGCTCACCGCCCAATAGTTGCAAGGCTGGTCCCGATTTTTGCCATGGAGGTCATTACCCAAAGGTTCGGCTGCGGCCCTCAATATTGTGGAAATTGATTGAATCTATACACCCGATTCATCCGAATTTTATACACCAGTGTTTATACTATTTTTTAAGTGTTGTGGGGTATTGATTTACACCCTCACTTGAAACTCCTAAGTAATCATGCTGCTTTCAGGTTGGAATTGTAATACCGTGGGTTATACAATCTCATCGTGAGAGCAGTTTTTTTGGGCCATGGTCCTTCAAATGCCATATCTGGATTTATTTCAACAAATCATGCCAACTATCTGGACCAAATTCTTTTTCAAACTCATTTAATACCCAGGAGAGCGATCGCCTATGCTGCCGCGCAATCCCCTGTAAATATTCACGATAGGCCAGTTTGTCGTTCATGCTGGGGGCCTCGCCAAAAATAGAGCCGCGATACCAACCCTGATCGGGCCAACGACTAAATTTTTGGAAAAACACCTTGCGACTCCAACCGGGCACCACCCCATTTTCAAATTCCCGTTGCCGTTGCACCTGAAAAAACTGAATCATTTTAGCCGTATCCACCTGGCGCAACTGGTCATCACTGAGAAACTGCACCATGTCATCCGTTACCATCGCCGCCTCTGAGGGCCAGTGATAGTGGCACCCCGGACAGTCCTGCACAAAGGTCCATACCACTCGGTTGCACAGGGGGCACTGCTTCATCGGCATGGCACCTCCCTGTTGGGGGTTGCGACTGGTGGGCAAGGTATATTCGGTGACATCTTCAGGAAACCCCAACCGTTGCAGATTGCCCGCCTGATCCAAAATAATGCCGTGGGTTTTGCCCGTCTTGGGGGAAATCCGCATCACCCGGCCAATTTGTTGAATATGCAAGGCACGGGATTGGGTAGGGCGCAGCATCAATCCCACCTCCACACTGGGTTCATCAAAGCCGATGCTAATGACATTGCAAGAGGTTAACACTAACAATCGTCCTGCGCCCAAATCAGTGTAAAGCCGTTTGCGTTGTTTAATCGGAGTGCCTCCTTCCACGACATCGGCGGCAACCCCGGCGGATCGAAAGGCATCCGCGACGTGATGGGCATGGTCGATATCTACGCAAAACGCAATGGTGCGTTTGCCAGGGGTCAATCGCTGCCATTCATCGACGATACGCTGGATGAGTTCGGGGCGATCGCACGCATTCTTCAAGTCCCGCTCATCAAAGTCCCCGGCTATCACCCGCACTCCCCCCAGATCAATTTGGGAATCCGAGGGCATACCATAGTAGGTCATGGGAGCCAGAAACCCCAACCGCTGCAATTCCGCTGGCACGGGAGAAGCCACCAGGGTTTGAAAGTGGTCCCCCATTTGACCATTGCCCAAACGGTAAGGGGTGGCCGTCATGCCTAAATGAATCGCCTGGGGATGGGTGCGGTAGAGAATTTCCTGGCCCACCTGACTAAACGCTGTGGTGTGGGCTTCATCGTAAAATACAATACTGGCGGGCCATTGTCGCCACCAGTCCCGCTTGGCCATGGTTTGAATACTACCAATCTGAATCGGAGCCGAGGGATCTTCTGGCCAACCTGCCTTAATGAAACCACATTGGAGGCCAAAAGATTTCATCTTATCGTAGGTTTGGCCGACTAATACATCTAAGTGAACCACAAACAATAGCCAGCAGCCCTTGGCTTCCGCATCCGCACAAATTTGGCCCCCAATGACTGTTTTTCCGGCCCCCGTTCCGGCAATAATGGCAATCCGCCGATACCCTTGGTTGATGGCTTGATAGAGATCGGTGATGAGTTGGGTTTGATAGGGACGCAGCTTCAGGGGCGAGGAGGTGGAAAGGGCGGACATAGGC
>JAYKIC010000386.1:0-5301 GCA_035284985.1 Leptolyngbyaceae cyanobacterium | reverse complement strand
TAGAATTTAATCTATCAAGTCCGAAATCTCTATGGAGTTAAGTCTATCGTGAAAATTTGGAATTTTGACCCCTTGCCAGTACGAATTTGAAAAACAATGTTAAATTCAAATCATAAGTTTTCCTTTTACTTGTCGATCTTCTACATATCTTTGGTCAATGTAAATCTCAGTGTTATAGTGGTTGCCACCTTAGTTAGGCGACTCTCTTCTCGGTGCAAGATTGCGTAATCGAGAATGTTCACCGCATAGGGTGGGCAAACCCACCCTACAGTTGACGAAAGGGAGTACTTTCAGCGCCTTGATGGATTGGGTCTGTGTCGTTAGGGCTGTTGGCTAAAATTAGTCACACGGATACCCGACTGGTTTGCAGCCAGCCTTGCCTAATGGTAGGTAGGGGAGTCGCTAAATGTGGATAATCCTAGCTTTTAAGACTCGGTAGCAGCGCTATCTTGATCAAGGGGGGTAAGCTGCAAGTAAAGACCTGGCACCACCAGTAGTGCAATCAACGTGGATGCAACCAGGCCACAAATGATTGCCATACAAAGGGCAAACCATTCATCACTGAAGGTCAGGGGAATGAGGCCGATCACGGTGGTGATGGTGGTGGTCAAAATGGGCCGGAGGCGATCGCTCACCCCCAAAGCCGCCGCATGACGCACATCCATCCCAGCTCCCCGATGTTCATTCATGGTTTCGACCATCACAATGGCATCATTCACCACAATCCCCACCAGAGAAATAATCCCGATTGTGGCTGGGAAGGAAAAGGGCAGCCCCAGCAGAAAAAAACCAACAAAGGTACCAATCAGGGCAAAGGGAATGGTGAAAATAATGATAATCGCTTGGGTGTAAGACCCAAATTGCAGGACTAGCACAGCAAACACGAGAAAGATAGCCACGATCATCATTTGACCCGCTGACCCGAAGGTTTCCCCTGTAGTCTCCGCATCGCCCCCTAGACTGTAGCGATAGTCCCGGGGCCAATGACCTGCCGCCTCATTTTCCTCCTTGCTTAAGCTGGGATCATATTGCATCGCTTCGAGCTTAGGCAGCAGCGCTGCCAAAATGTCGATGTCGTAAACCTCAATGCCGGGAATACTTTTAGCCAATACCGTAACGCTTCGCTCCGTATCTCGATGGGTGATCGACAGGGGCACCAAATCCTGTGCAGGTTGCAATAGGGCACCAGCCGCCACCGCTTCACCATCGGCATTAATGAAGCGGAACGTGGCAAATTCATCTAAACGGGTTGGTCCCCCGATCGCCCCATCTTGAGAGGGCCAACGGGTGCTGAGGCGAATTTCGAGATCTTCCTCGCCACTACCCATCGCAAAATCGCCAATGTAATTGTCGATCATCATATAGCGCCCTTGCATCCCCAGATCTTCGGCACTAATGTTATAGAAGTCTAGGGCTTCCCGATTGGGTAAGAACTTATAGTCTTTACGGAGGTTTCCTAGGTCATCGCGCACATCCATGGTGCCTGGAATTTCCCGCAATGCCTGTTGGACGGTGGCGGACACATCTCGCAGGGTGGAAATATCATCCCCATACAGTTGCACTTTGATGGAATCATCGCCCCCGCCCGCCTGTTCATACTGAAAGGAGAGAATCGCCCCAGGATAATCTCGCAAGATCTCTTGCTCTAATGTTTGCCGGAGGTCACGGACATAGAAAAACGAATCATTTTGCCGTTGCGATCGCTCCACCATCACCGCTGACAACCCGACAAAATAGTCTGCATTACCGGGCTTCAACTCACTGGAGGCCACTAAATTACTCCGTTGCCCGATCAGTTCCACCAAACTTTCAAATACTAAGGTGCCATCGGCATCGGTATAGGTCCGAAACAGTTCACCGATGCGATCGCCCACTTCCTGGGATCGCGCCAACGTAGCAGAGGGCGGCAATTCTACGTTAATACTCAACTTACGACCATCAATTATAGGAAAAAGGGAAATTTTGAACGTAGACAACAGAACAATCGAAAGGACAAATAGCCCAACTGTCCCCAACGTCCATAATCGAGCCACAGTGCGATTGGGCACCGTAAACCGCAAACTCCACTGGGCAAATCTTGCCGATACCCTCTCCGTTAAGCGATCAATAAACGTTTGCTCCTGATTATCGTCTGTGCGATGTAACAAAAACTTTGACAGCGGCACTACGACCAACAGGGCAATGATGTAGCTCAAAACTAAGCAAGTAATGGCACTAAGGGGAATCAACCGAATGAATTTACCTAACACTCCCGAAATCGCCATCAAGGGAGCCATGGCCAAAATGGTGGTCAATTGTCCAGCAAAAGCAGATCCAGCATAGGTTTTCACCGTTTTCAATGCTGCATCAGGGAACGATAGTCCCTGGACAAAGATGCCATCATGCATCCCCTCCAGCATCAAAATAAACACATCCACCAGTAAACCCAGCGCTAAAATCATTCCCACCATCACGGTCGTGTTGAGGCTATAACCAAACAACCACAGCACCAGGATCGCTCCAGCAAAGGTCAGCGGAATGGCCATGCCCGCAATCAACGCTTCTCGCCACGTTAACGCCAGCAACAACACCAGAAAAACAAAAAAAGAGGCTTGCAATACATTATTCCCTAGCTCACCCAATTTGCTGCGAATCAGGATGGCATCATTATTTAATACCCGATATTCCATGCCAAACGGCCAAATATCTGGCTTCTGGGTAGCACTTTCCATGGCCGCGAGAACATCTTCGACCACCTGAATCGTATCGCTCCCCGGTGTCTTGAGTATCTCCAAGTTAATGGAAGGGGCAAAATTCCCCCCCTGCCAACTTAAAAAAGCACGGGTTGTTTCTCGCTCCAATCCCCGATACACATCGGCCACTTCTTCTAAGCGCACCACCCGACTATCTGCCAAACGGGCCACTGGAACATTTTTTAAATCTTCCAAAGAGCGGAAACGCCCAAACACCCGCATTTGGGCACCGATGGCTTCGTCCCGAAGCAAATCCCAGGAGGTATCTAAATTACTACTTTGGATTGCCTGCCGCACTTGAGTTGAAGAAATCCCTAAAGTGATAAGGCGACTGGGAAGCATTTGTACCTGAACCACTTCCCGCCGTTGTCCCCCTAGATTAACGTCCCGGACATTTCTAACCGACTCTAACTGCTTCTGTAAATCTCCGGCGGCGCGACTCAAAATTGCAGCGTCTAAATTTGGCCCAGTCAAGGCTAGGGTCAATATCGGGGCATCTTGCACCGAAACGTGCTGAAAATTAGGGATTTGTCGGCCCGATGCTTCCGAGGGTAATTCTGGCTCCGCGTCATTGATCTTCCCCCGCAGGGCTTGAATAGATTCCGTTACCGGGGCTTCTGCCTTGAAGGCCACGTTGATAATAGAGTAAGAATTAAATGTAGCGCTGGTAATATCATCAAGATTGGGAAGGGTCTTAATTTTTTCCTCAAGCTTATCTGTTACCTGACTTTCAATGGTTTCCGCATCTGTCCCCCCCCAAGCCGTGGTAATCGTGGCTCTGGCAATTTGAATATCCGGACTCCCCTCTTTCACCATTGAGGAGTATCCCATCAAACCACCAATGATCAGCATAACGCTCAACAGTATAGCAAAAACTTGGCGGGTAAAGAAGAAGCGGGCTAAGGGAGAGCCTTGCTCCCGATCGCCCTGATGGGGATTAGGGATGGAAGATGGCGATCGCTCTTCAGGATTAGGTGAATTAGAGGCTTGGGGCGACTCATCACTGTGCATCACTCTACCCCCTGCTCCACAATTTCCACCGGGGTACCATCCACTAAGCGATTAACCCCTTCAGTGACCACGAACTCCCCAGGTTCCACTCCCCTGACAATCTCAATGCGGCTCAATCCATCAATCCCTGGCTGAACCAATCGTTTTTCCACCGTACCATCCGCTTCATTCACCACGAAGGTATAGACGTTTTGATCCTGGGGAAGCAACGCCTGTAAAGGAACTAACACCGCATTCGGGTTAGCGGCCACTTCAATCCAAACATAGGCTCTGCCTCCCAACCGTAAGCGTTGAGTCAATTGAAAGTTACGAATATTAACCTGTGTACCCCGGCTGCCTGGGGTTTGGGTTGGACTGACAGAAAAGACCGTGCCGCGACTCCCCTGAGCTTGGGCAATGTCTAACAGTCCTTGATTCCCAACCCCTGCGGATTGAGCCGCACTGACATCTTCTTCTAAAACCACATGGGCTACTTGCCCTGCACGAATAGTTTTAGCGACATCAGCCTGAATCTCAATTTCTACCTCAATATCTTGGGGATTCACTAGAATGATAGGGGCTGATTCAAGTAAAACTTCTTCAGTGGTGGCACTCAGCCGCTGGGCTGTCCAATATTCACCTTCCTGAATATTAATGTAGGCCACCACTCCATCAATGGGAGCGATCAATTTTGTATCTTCCATGTCTACATTAACTTCCTTGCGTCGGGCTTGGGCTGCCCTAATTTTCGCCTCTGCCGATCGCACCCCATCCTCTGCCGATCGCACATCTTGTTCCGCTTTCTCTAGTCCCGCTTTTTTTTGCTCAACTTGGTAAAGATAGACATCAAGATCACTCTCTGAAATCACCCCTTGGTCGAACAGTTCCTTGTAGCGGGTCAATTCTCGGTTGGCCAATTCCAAATCTGACTGAGCTTGGTCCAAACTCGTTTCGGCTTGGACCACATTGGCTTGGGCCTGATTCCGCTCTTGAACTGCCACATCCAAATCGGCATCGGCAGTTTCCATCGCGGATTGTTGCCTGCGGGAGTCAAGGGTTGCTAGCACTTGTCCTTGGGTGACAAAATCCCCCACCCGTAATGGTCGTCCATTAACCCTAGCGATAGACAAAATATCCCCCTCCGCTTGAAAGGCGAGAATTTGTCGTTTTACGGGCCACACAATCCCATTGTCAAAGACCCACTTTTGCACTAAGCCTTGTTCAGCCCGCACCACCCGCACAGGTAGCCGTGGTTGTGGCTCAACCATCGCGTCCAAGTCGGATTCCGATTCCGTTGGGTTTGCGCTCAAACTGCTATAGGCTCTAAACCCCACGGGTATCAGTACCACAAACATTCCTAGAACCGCTACGGGCCAAATAGACTTTAATTGAAATCGTTTAGAATCAGAGATTGCACCCTCTTTTTCTGCCTGTAATTGGGGAGTTGGATCGGTTACCGAATGTGGCTCATGATCAGAGGGGGATGACAGCGATGAAGCTGAAAGATTAATCGGATCGTCGGTCTCCATGGTGATAGAAGAAATAACATCAATTTTTGATTACTAGGGTGCCGAATTGA
>JAYKIC010000385.1:0-13429 GCA_035284985.1 Leptolyngbyaceae cyanobacterium | reverse complement strand
TCCTTCCCAGAAACCGTTATTTTGCCGGAATAAAGTGGATGTATCCAGTTGGTGTGGCTTCCTTTACCAGGGAGTTCTGAAAACCCTGCCTTTCGTAACAACTGTTTCAACTCTCGAATTTTCTTTGGCATCCCTCTATACCTTAGGTCTTAGGTAAGGCGGTGGTTTTGGACGTAGGACTTGCCCTTAAAGTGAATCGTTGCCATAGCCAGATGAAATACCTCCAGAGTATTTCTAGGCTACAGGCAAATCTTGACCTTTGACTGTATTCGGTGGTTTTTCTTCAAATAGTTTCAAGTTCAGCACTGGATATGAATTTGAAGGACGATCGCCCTCCCTCATTCCTGGCGCGATCGCCCTCCCTTATCCCTGGTGCGATCGCCCATCAATGTTTGAAGTGCTGGATAGCGAAGATTGGGATGTGGCTCTATGAGCGATCCTAGACCTAGACGGGGTGAAATCTAGTGGGTAGACCTTAATCCAACCATTGGGCAAGAAATTAAAAAACTCGTCCGGTAATTGTAATCAGTGCCGATGTATTTGGTGCGATCGCTATTCGTATCATTATTCGTACTACAACCTGGCAAGCGAAATTTGCGGATCGCCCCTTCATGATACCCATTGATCCTACAAATAGTACGGGTCTTGATCAACCTTCAGCGGCTAACGTATTGCAAATTCGTAGTATATCCACTCAACGATTTTTGTATAAGTTAGGTCAAGTTTCTCCCTCTATCATGCAAGAAATATTAGCTGGCTTAATCATTTGTGTAGATTATCCCGTAGATGGATGATGATGGCAGTATTTGAAAATGCATCGCAAACCAGTGGCTTGAGTTTTTACAGCCAGTTGCCAACCAGAACATAAGATGCCCAGAATAGGGGATGTTGGAATGATGGATTACTCAACAGACTGAGTTGAGATCGGCGCAATGCCTCCGCCTTGGTGATACCCGGAGTCGTTGATAATTCGTGATAGAACTGTTGCATTAGGGCAGAGGTGGCTTCATCGGAGACAAACCACAGGGTGGCGAGGGTGCTGCGTGCCCCGGCCCGAACTGCGACTCCAGCAAGGCCAAGGGCGGCCCGGTCATCCCCAGTAGCGGTTTGGCAAGCGCTCAACACCAGCAGATCCGGTGATATCTCTCGCAGGAGGGCTTCTAGTTCAGTCGGATTAATCGGGGCATCCCAGGCCAGCACAAAGGTTTGGTCGGCATCGGAGCTAAATTGGCCGTGGGTGGCGAGATGCACCACCTGGAAGTCTTGCCGTTGGGCTAAGGTTTGCAAATTTCCATAGGTGAAGGTTTCGTCCATTAGGACTTCACTATCTACTTGGGCTTGGATTTGGCGAATTTCATTACCAACGTTGGGCAGGGCATCAAAATCAAAGCGAGATTGGGTCAGTCCTGCGGCTAGGGTTTCAATATTTCCTGGTGCAAAGGGTTGGGGTTCCAATAACTGTAACCCTGGGGCGATCGCCATGCCATAGTCTTCAATCAGGTAGCGATCGCCATCATGCAACACCGCCATCGGGATATTCCGCAACGCCCCATCTAAAACGAATACCAGGCTTTCAACCCCACTCGCTTGCAGCGCCGCTGCTCCGGGACGAATCAACCAATCGTAGAGTTTTTGGGCATCCGGTAAATAGTCCTGCCTATCGTAGCGTCCTGTTTGGATGGGGGCGCGGAACAAGGAACGGCTCAAGAGATTGACCGTAGACTCCAACTGCCGCTTGGGGATGGGGGTGGAATAGTGGCGCAGGGGTTGCCCTGGGATGGAGAGAATCACTTCCAGGCTATCGGCCAAAATGATGGGATAAACCACGGCAGCCCGGTTGTCTACCTGATCAATTTGGGTCGGCTGGGCATTCAGGCAAGAGTCTTGAAAAAAATCATCCAGTTCTGCCAGTTGGAGTGACTCCATCACCTGACGGGCACGTTCTAGGGGATTGGCCAAGGTGCCCGACTGGAGGGTATCAGCGGTTTGGAGGGCCAAGGTGAGATCATCGGCAGATGCGCCTGCCAATAAGACTCCGACGAATTCACGATACAGGGGTTCAACCGTTTCTCTAAAGGAAAACTGGGCCTCGTTGGTGGCGGTGGCGAGTTCGGCCCGGAGACTGCCCACGGAGCCAAAGGCTGCTTCATAGGCGGCGATCGCTTTTTCCCGCTCACCTTGGGCCTGATAGATCCGACCCAGTTGCCATTGCCAGCGGTAGCTGACATCGGGGGACTGCAAGGTTTGGGCGATCGCCAATGCCGCTTGGGTCTGGGCTTGGGCATTCTCCCAATCCTCTGCTTGTTCATACACCGAACCCAGATAGCCGAGGGCAAAGGATTCGGTACGGCGATCGCCCAAATCTCGACTGATTCCCTGGGCCGAGGCCAACAGTTCAATCATCTCATCCGGGGAAGCGGCCCCAATGGGGGAGAGTTGCCGCAGTTGGATAAGACTTTGGGCTAGGTTAATCTGGGCATAGGCGGTATCACGGCTGGAGGACAACTGTAACACCTGTTGCCGCACCGTCGGCCAGAGGGAACCTACTGAAAGGAAGCGCCCCGTATCTGCCAACAGGGAAATTTCATTAATCTGGGCCTGTAGCGCTAGATCCGGGGTCGGTGCGGTAGTGGCGACCTCTTGATAGGCCGCCAGAGCCGTGTCAGAATCACCCAGGGCACGGGCAGTGTTCCCCAGACTCAAGTGGATTGCACTGAGTACCTCTGGGTCTTGTAGGCGGGTGGCGATCGCCAAACTCTCCTGTAAACGGGCCGCTGCTGCCTCTAATTCCCCCATCGCCCGGAGGAGATCGCCGTAGCTTCTCAGCCCTGTGGCCTTGAGTACAGAGTCAGGGGCCGTTTCAAGGGCATTGGTGACAGCCGCCAAAACCGCCTGAGCATCAGCATATTGGCCCAAGGTTTGTAAGGATTGGGCTTGCTGCATTTGGCTGTAAAGTGCCTCATTCTCATTGCCCAGGTTGGAATACACGGCTACAGCCTGTTGCCATGTAGTCAGCGCGTTCTGCGCTTGGCCCAACCGGGTCTCCAACTTTCCCCGCATCATCAGTACCTCCCCTAGAAGCTGTTGCTGGGCTGAGGACGGTGCCGATTCAGGGGACGGGGTGAGGAGTGTTTGACTGGCATGGGTGGCTTGCAGGGCCGCATCCCATTCACCCAGGTGGCTGTAGGCGTGGGCTAGGGCGTTGAGGCTGGTGGCGTAGTTGAGGCGATCGCCCTGTTCGGCAAAGGTCGCGGCGGCATCGAGCCAGAGGGCGATCGCCCCCTCCACATCCCCCGCATCAAACGCATCCCATCCCTGTTGCACTGGGCTAGATGGAACAGTAACCGTCTCCGCCGTCAACACCACGTCCCCATTGGTTGCCACCAACCACCCCTGCACCTCCGTTAGGGAAGGAACCGCTTCTGGAGTCGTTATCTCCCTGACCTGGGTCTGGGACAGCGGACGATCCGACTCCAGATCATCACGGTTGAGCCACGGAACCGTGATGGTTGCCGGACCCAAAAAGTCAGTGGGTGAACGGGGTAAGCCCCCCCGTCCAGTGCGGACGAAGCGACTGGAAGCAGCACACTCCGAAGAGATCAGTCCTGTCACATCCACAAGCTGATTGGGCAACACCACCGTCCCATTCGTCGGGTCCACCTCCGGCGTGGAAATGGTCACAGTACCGCTCAAGGACGGATCATTCAGGGAGAAAGCCGTGATGTCATTAGTGGGAACCTGTTGCGACAACTCATCCGGCTCAGAAATATCACTACCCTCTACCCCCGCCGCATTTCGCAACTCATCCACGGTTCGCACTGCCAACCCGCCGAAAATAGAGTCAGCCGTAATTTCAATGGAACCACCCGCCCCTCCAAACGAGTTGGCCGCAATGTTGCTATTGCTAGTACTGCTCACAAAGTTGGTATTAATCGTAATGTCACCGCCTGTGGATGCTGCGCCATCCCCCCCTGCGCTGGTAGAAATAAAGCTTTCATTTTGAAATGTCAAAAGCCCAAAGTCAGAGAAACCTTGCTGTTGAATCCTGATATTTCCCCCTGGTGTATCGGAAGAAGTTGAGGCGTTTAATTTCCCATCATCCATAAAGATACGGGGTGAGTCGATTACTAGATCACCTGCACCACCAAACTCTCCACCACTGACGGTAATTTCAGCACCATCAGATATATGTAGAATCGGAGTGAAAACAAATAATTGCCCTGCATTTCCGGTTCCTTGGCTTTCAGTAAACAATCGACTAGGAATATCATTAGACTGCCCTCTTAATTCAATGGAATCTTCGGCCACAATAGTGAGATCTCCTCCATTACCAGAAGGCGGATTATCATTATTCTCTGTATCTGTAAAACGAATGCCAGTTGAAATTCTGGCTCCATTCGTCAGGATTAATTTTTCTGCTGTAACGGTAACACTGCCCCCATCATTTTCCCCAGCATTTTGGGCTTGAGAAAAGATCCCTGTAGAAATAGGATATCCTTCCACTACTCCATTTAATTGAATATTTCTAGATGCAGTAACAGTGATTTCTCCAGCCAACCGACCTCCAGCACCATCAAACGTGGATGCCGAAATTTGTGCCCCTGCATCCATCCATAAATTCTGAGTATTGAGCATAATGTTGGAACTGGAGATAGCAGACTGAGTAAAGAAATTATTTTCAGTTACTCCAATACCCTCAAGGCGGATATTAGACGCTAACGCACTAATGCGGCCTGTGTTTCCTTGTCTACTAAAAATATCACCAGAAGTTAGTTGAGATCCATTTAACAGTGTTAAATTCTGAGTTTCGATACTAATATCACCAGCCTCTCCTATTCCTTGGGGATAACTGTAAATAAAGCTAGTTGTTACTGCTTGTGATTCACCATTTTCAGGGTTTAGCCGTGCGTTTAAGGTAAGCGACCCAGAGGTACTAATATTAATCTGACCTGCATTTCCTTCACTCGGCTCTGATGCAACCAGCCCTGTGATCAGCCTGTCATCTGGCGCTGAAGTAAAATTAGGAGAATCGCCTGATGTCAGAGATGCGATCGCTCCACCCTCCAACTCCAAATGATTAGCTTGAATAGAAATATTTCCAGCATCGCCATCCTCTTCAGTATTGGCAAAAATACCTGTCAATGTAGTGCGATACGCTTGCACGTCAAAAATATTATCGATAGGAGAGCCACCTATGCTAATGGTGTCATCAACTAAAAGACTAATATCGCCACCCTGCCCTTCTCCATACGTGCTAGTGGAGATACGAACATCACCATTTTGTCCCTCTAAAATAAGATTTTGAGCGGTAATGTCTACCGTGCCTGCGTCTCCAACTCCAGTACTTTCCGTGAGCAGTCCCCCAAATCGATTAGGCTCAACATTATCATTACCAATTATCCTGATATCGCCATTTGCAATCAAGGTAATATTGCCCGCATTTCCAGTTGCCGAACTGGTGTTGATTAATCCTGAATTTGGTAGGCGGATGTCTCCACGGGCATCAACAATGACATCCCCCCCTTGACCGGAAAATACATCTGAACGGATATTGTTAGGATCAACTCTCTCAGAACCATTTTCTAGATACTGGGCTAATAGGTTGAATCCATCTCCAGTATTAATGCTTCCTAGATAAATATTCCCATTGTTGAGAGAGCGATCGCGCCGATATTGGTTAGTTAAAAGTACTTGTCCATTGGGTTGGAGAATATTCAGATTATTAATGCGAATATTGGACCCTGTGGCAGCTTCTTCTAAGCTAAATTCGTCGGAGATAAAGTTGCCTGAACCAACCATACTGGGTGTGCCAACGGCCCGTGTTCCCGCTCGAATATCTAGCGTAGGACGAGTAACCCCATCGATTTCAAGTGACTCCCCTGTAGAGAGTGTGACTGTTTCCTGGATGGCATTACCCGTATCATCAACCCCAGTGATGGTGACATCTCCTAGAATGACTTGTCCCCCAGCAAAAATATGGAGGGATGCCCCCTCATAGCGATCAAACCGGACATCTCCACTGGCTCGGATAATGGGATCATGGGGGCTTTCCCAGGCACCGGGGCCTTGGTTCATCTGCTCGATGCGGAAGTCGCCTCCGGCCCAATAGTGGGCATCTCCCAAGACAGACTGAGACGATCGCAGAATCAAATCCCCCCCAGCAAAGAGACCACTATCAGGGTGATTGAGGGCAAAAATATCGATGCCTTGTCTCCCTTCCACTAGCAACTGGTCTGCGGCGGTAGCGATAAAAGGTGTAGTGGCTGTGTCCCGTATGGCGATAGTGTCGCCGTAAAGGTGGAGGCGATCGCCCCCATACAATTGCCCTTCTAAATCCAGATGATGACTATCAAGGGTTAAATCACCCCCGACTTGCAGGACTCCATCGTTTGCAATGAATCCCGATGCCGCTGTTCCATGCTGCAACCCAGGAGTGATGTTGAGCGATAGCAGCGGTGGATCGTTAGGCTGGGAGGCACTAAAAGTTTGGCCATCCGCAAAGGTGAATTGATTGTCTGTACTTACGACAAACGACCCAGCAATATCAAGTCGAGCATTTTCTCCAAACACTACCCCATTGGGATTGAGGAGGAACAAATCTGCCTGACCCAATACTCCTAATGTCCCGAAAATATCCGAGGGATTATTACCTGTAATGCGGGTGAGAATCGTCTCAATCCCTACCGGATTGGAGAAATACGCCCCACGCCCTTCATCAATGTTGAATTCTTGAAAACTATGGAAAAGATTACTCCCTCGGATGGCTCCACCGCTGATGCGATCGCTCTCAATCCCACGAATTATTTCGTTGCGATTTACAATCGAGCGCTCTGCGTCCCCTAACGTTTGGTCGGGGGTAATTTGAGCAGATACCGGAGCTATCAGACCTGTAGAAAGCAAGATCAAACTCAGAGCGAAACTTCCAGAATTTCCACTCATCCACAACAAACAGTTGCACTTAATCATTGTTGGGGGACACCACACAAGACTTCAACACCCTAGGGCAAACTGAACTTTACTCACAAAAAACTGGGGAGCATATTGAGCTTTACCGACATCGCCTTACTCGATAACGCGATATAGCCGCAGGCACTTAGGTTAAGACATAAATGTTGTTTTTTCCCCGCGCTGCGGGGAAAAAACAACGTTCTAACCAATGTGGCGATCGCTATATAGCTTACGAATGAATGAGTAATACCATATTGCATTGCTGCGTCATCTCAGACTTTTGGGGTGGGCATTGCCCACCCTACTAACTCTATTCCCTGAAATCAGGCCATGAGGCAAAGCATTATAGGTTGCAAGTGGGGCATCCTCCCCGGAATACAGGTCGAGCCGAGTCGTCAGCCTCTGTAGGCTCCGCAGATATAGCAGTTACCTGTCCATCTATCTCAGCAACGCTGTCCACATCTCCCAAGGCTTCGTAGCGATCGCGAGCTTCATTGAGCAAGCGTGTTGCCTCATCACTGTTACCCATTTGCCAGTACACTTCCGCCAACCCTTGCCGGATCTGGGCTAACGCCACCATGTCCTGCGCGGCTGTGGCAAAACCAAGGGCTTGGGAATAGGGGACGAGCGCCTCTTCAGCCAACCGTCCTGCATCGAGATAGAGGGCACCCAAACGGCTGTAAACCGCTGGATTTTCACTGCCTTCCGCCGACAGCGCTTCCAGGAGAGCGATCGCCCCTTCAAAATCTTCCGCCGCCACCTGCTCATCCACCTGACTGAGAATTTCCGCTTCAGTAGCCGGATCAAGGCTGATGAGTTGAACATCAGAAGCTAAGGATTCTGGAGTTTCTTGGGCGATCGCCCCTACGGATATTCCCCCAGCCAACAACAATCCTGATATGGTCCAAGCACTAACCAAAGTACCTTTCATGGAGGCTCCTTGTATTTTGTAATGTAGATAACACTTCAGCAAAAATGTCTAAACTGAGAGTTATTTGAATTTTAGTATATGGGTGAATATACGCAAATAGCTTTCCTTAGTAAAAATTGAGGTTTTTCATGTTGTGTGGGAATCAGTGAGGCGCGATCGCTTTCTCCTCTTCGCTTTCATTTTGCAGTCGATGCGCTTAAGATTGAGGCAAATGAGCGTTTTATGACCTAGTGCCCCTCACCGTAAACAGGAGCCTTGGGCAATGACTGTCAGTGGCCATCATGCCTATTTCACCCCAGAAGAGTACCTAGAGCTTGAACGGATGAGTCCATCAAGCACGAGTATCTTCAAGGCCAGTTAGTGGCGATGGCGGGAGCGAGTAAAGCCCATGTCATTATCACCGGAAATCTCTCGGCATTATTGGTGAATCATTTGAGAGGGAGGGGTTGTATTTCCTATGCCGTTGCTATGAAAGTGCGACTGCCTCAGTATTGACCAGCTAGCTTAATGGTTTGCTGAAAGAGCGATCGCGCTGTTAGAACGGGACTTTCAAACCACGCCCCCCCTGTGCAAAAACGTCCAAGACAGCGATCGCCCCCCATCCATTACGCCCCATCCATTACGCCCCATCCATTACACTGGGAAACACTCCCCTTTAGCGTTATGAACCCGACATTTACCCGCTATGGCTCGTCAGGTCTCCACCACCGAACAGGTCAAATTTTGGCGTGATCCCGTCCTTCAGGATTTGGAAATGCTACACGCCACCTATATCACCTATTCCTTCTCCCGCCACGCCCACGAAGGCTTTGGCATCGCCATTGTGGAATCCGGGGCGATGGAATTTGAATACCAGGGCGAAACCTATATCGCGCCACCGGGGAGTGTGGTGGTGACGCAGCCAGAGGCCATCCATACAGGCGGGGCGGTCTTGGAAACGGGGTGGACCTATCGCACCCTCTTACCCGCTGCCAATTGGCTCCAACAGGCCGCCACGGAATTGGCCGAACGGCCCCAGGGCATCCCCTATTTTGCCTCACCCCTGATCCACGATAAGCGGCTCAATCGCTTGCTGCTCCAGCTCCATCGCAGTCTTGAAACCATGCCGTGTCCCCTGGAACGGGAATCCCGATTTCTCTGGGGCATGGCCCAACTGATTAAGGCCCACGCGAGCGATCGCCCATGGATCAAGCCCATCGGCCAAGAGCACTCCACCGTTGCACTCGTGCGCGAGTATTTAAACGCCAACTACCACGCCAATATTTCCCTCGAAGAACTGGCTGGATTGGTGGATCTAACCCCATTGCGCCTGTTGCGAACCTTCCGCAAACAGGTGGGCTTGCCGCCCCACGCCTACCTCAATCAAGTGCGGGTGCATCAAGCCAAACGATTGCTGGCCGAGGGTTGGAGCATCATCAATGCCGCATTGGAAACCGGATTTACCGATCAAAGCCATCTCCACCGTCACTTTAAAAAAATGGTCGGTGTGACCCCAGGGCAGTACGTCCGGGGTTGCAAAAACGTACAAGATTAACCGGAGTCAGACCCGGTACGCTAGCAGTTATCAAGTCTACCGGGCTTTTCCCATGATCCAACTGCAAGACTATTCTCACTCCAGAGGACAATTCCGATCGCCCCAGGCTGAATTCTGGGCGGGGGCGCGGGACATTCTGCCGCTGATTATCGGCGCAATTCCCTTTGGCATTATCTTTGGCACGCTGGCCACCAGCAATGGCTTATCCATCGGTGGCGCATTGGCGATGTCCGCCTTTGTGTTCGCCGGATCATCCCAATTCATTGCCGTGGGTCTGGTGGCGGCGGGAACGGGCTGGTGGCTGATTGTGCTGACCACCTTCATCGTCAATCTTCGCCATCTGCTGTACGCCGTTAGCCTCCTGCCCTACGTCCAATCCCTACCCCGCCGTTGGCAGACTGTTCTGGCCTTTTTCCTCACCGACGAATCCTTTGCCGTAGCCATTCGCCGTTATGAACAGGCTGATGGTGCGCCGATGAAGCACTGGCACCATTTGGGGGCATCGGTGACGATGTATGGGAGTTGGCTACTGTCCACCCTGCTGGGCATCACCATTGGTCAGACCTTACCCAATGCCGCCAATTGGGGCCTAGACTTTGCCATGTCCGTGACCTTTATTGGCATGATTGTGCCCTATGTCAAAACCCAGCCGATGGCGATCGCCACCCTCATTTCCGGCAGCGTCGCCCTCCTCGCCTACCCCTTACCCCATAAGCTAGGGCTGATCGTCGCCGCGATCGCCGGAATCGCCGCTGGTGTCCTCAGCGAACGCACCTTAACCCATCCTCGTTAAATCCCCCATCCAAAATCCAAAATCAATACATTCAGGAGCTAACCACAATGATCCCAGAAGGACTCATGATTACGGGAATGGCGATCGCCACCTTCACCATTCGCTATGCCATCTTCGGCGCGAGTAACCGTTTCACCCTCTCCCCCGCATGGCGGCACACCTTGCGCTACGTGCCGCCCGTGGTATTGACCGCGATTGTAGTGCCAGAGGTGTTGATGGGGGACGGGGGGCTGGATGTGAGTGTGATGAATGCGCGGTTAGTGGGGGCGATCGCCGCCGTTATCATTGCCGCCACCACCCGCAACCTGTTACTGACCATCAGTCTGGGCATGGCGGTCTTCTTTGGCTGGAATGAATGCTTGGGCCTATGGACTTAACCTTGCAGTCCTTGGCCAAATGCCTGGTTAAGGGTCGGCCTAGAGCAGGGGGGCAGTAATCAAAACAGTAAGATGGTAAGGGCTGATTTCATCTAGGCATATGGAACAAAGTACATTTTTTGATCGCTTAGAAAGTCTTCTCAATACTCCTCTGATTAGTATCGGAAACTCGGCTATAACGCTGGGCATAATCGCTGAATTTGTCTTGGCATTGCTAATAGCATTGTTGTTTTCCATTGTATTCAAACGCCTACTGATGAGTCAGATTCTGAAACGTTTGGGCTTAAAACAGGGGACCAGAGAATCAATCGCTACCATCCTGAGCTACGGATTGGGGATACTGATTACGTTGATCACCTTGCAAATGCTAGGGGTAAACCTATCGTCGATCGCCGTCCTGGCCGGGAGTTTAGGAATCGGTATTGGTTTTGGCTTGCAAGACCTGACCCGCAACTTTACCAGTGGGATTGCCATGCTAGTCGAGCAAAAGCTTAAAGTGGGCGACTTTGTGGAATGGGAAGGATTATCCGGTTACATTACTGAAATTTCCTTACGCTCAACGGTCATTCGCACCATTGCCGAACGCCACATTGTGGTTCCCAATAGCAGCCTCGTCGGCAATCAGGTGATTAACTGGACCTACAACGATACTAGAGGATGGGTTTCGGTCACGGTAAGCGTAGTCCATGAGAGTGATCCGGTGCTTGTGATTGAAGCCCTATTGGATTCGGCCTATCTAGAGGAAAGTGTGTCTTATGAATATTCCCCAGAAGTTTTTTTAACGGGATTTGGGCCACATTCCCTAGACTTCATTCTTTGGGTATGGGTGAATCGAGTGGATTTAAAACACAAAACTGAGAGTTCACTGCGCTTTATCATTGACCTCAATCTCAAACAACATAACATTCGGTTGGCGACCCCTCGTTATGATCTCTGGCACCGTAATCCTAATGTGGTGGTGCGATCTTCTATGTACGATTATGAAAAACACGTTCAGCTCCATAATGCCCTATCTGCGGCGGGGGACGTTTATCCGAAACCCAAAGCCATACGGGATTTGCTTCGGAATATTCCATATTTTGCGGATTGTAGCGTGGTGGAGCTAAGGAAGCTGGTTGAGGTTGGCTATCGCCGTCGGTTAGAAGCCCACGAAACCCTTTATCGAGAAGGTGATCCAGGCGATGCATTTTATATTATTCTTTCTGGAGCGGTAGGATATGCGTTTAGTGCCTCTGAGGAGCCAACTGTTTTGCGATCGGGTCAGTTTATCGGTGAGTTTTCCCTGATGTTAGAAATTCCCCGCACAGTAACGGTGATCGCGCTTGAAGACACGACCGTATTTGCGATTAATCCCCAGGGATTTAAGCGAATTTTGCAAACCCAACCCCGCTTGTACAACTTAATTGTCCAAGAAATGGGTCGTCATGAAGTGGAGCTAACCCAGCAAAGAAAACATCTGAAAAATATGGGACTCATCAATAATGACTACGAAAACAATCCGGTTGCCTGGGTCCGCAAACAATTAGAAAAACTATTTATGCCCTTGAGCTAAGTCCTTGAACGAAGTTCTTAAACTCAATGGCCTCAATCGTTTTATCCTATTCCTAACCAAGAATCTCAGGTTTTATTGTTGGGTCATGCCTTCGGTACTACCGAAGGCATAGAGCGCCGGAAGGATTGGTAGTACTCCTTGCAGGACTCTTCATACAATGTCCGCAGCATGACAATGGGCTGATCATGGTGATCCACCCGCAGATCCAAATGGGGATAGGGATCACGATGCATCACCAATAGGGCCGCTGATTGTCGTCCCCGCTTGTCTCCTCCAACGGCATCGCCCGCTTCCAGCGCCAGCAACAATCGCTGGGCTAAGGGTTCTGGCTCCGACTGCTGATAACGATTGGCCATCGCTTGCAACACCGCTTCACCCACCAACATATTGCCTGCAACGGAAAATTGGGGAAAGGTGAAATGTCCCGCCCAAGCCACACAGTCTGATCCGGTCCAGGCGGCGGTGTGACCGTGCCGATCCACCAGATGCAGTTGCCGTTGGTCCCGATCGGTGTCGGTTTGGATCAATTGCTGTATCACCCGTTCAGCCAAGGTTTTGGGGTGCTGCTGACTGGGTGCCAGTAACTCGTGATCGGTTAGTAACGCTAGCCCTTGGATGCCTAAGAGGGGGTTGGTTTGGGCTTGGGTGGCGATCGCTCCTACCCCGGCTTTGGCATGGGGCACCAGTGCTCCGACTGCCAGGTGTTTGGTGGCAACGGCAACCCCGGTCATTCCCGTTAGTCGATCCCAAGCAACAATGGAAAAGGTCATAGTTGATCCTTGAATTTGAGTGGGGGTGAATTGAGCCATTAACGGATCAATTCATGGGGCTAAGTACCATTATTTTCTAATAAGTCTTGCATTATACTCAGATTTTTCACTAAGAAAAATGTATTGCCTAAATTTTAGAATTACCCTTCTTAATCCCCCCTTTTCTTGGCAAGAGGAGGGTTGGGGATGGCTATTCAGTGATATTAGTGCAGGATATGAATATCCCTATCCTAGAGCTTTCTGATCTATTTTGTTAGGCGATCGCTAATGGGATATAGCTCTCTGGAAGATTTTTTAGTGGGATTTTGGGAAGGCTTTTTCCTCAAAAAGGATGCTAACAATCTGTTAGCCATGTTGTGGACTTGGCAGAATAGTAATATTGGCAATACACCAGGTTTTGATGGCAATTTTGAAAAGGCATTGGCTGCCATTAAAAGAGTCGTCCAAAAATTTGGGGTGGGGAACCGCGGCGGCGGGCCTCCACCCCCATTTTTTGACAGATATAAAACAAAGGGGCTTGTGGT
>JAYKIC010000384.1:0-5327 GCA_035284985.1 Leptolyngbyaceae cyanobacterium | reverse complement strand
GAGATAAGCGAGGCGTTTGGATAAAGTCATCAACTAAAATCTCCTTCCAAACCGCTTCGACCTCGCCTACTTTGGTAAAGAATCGATGCCCTCCAATATCAAATCGGTACCCTTTATAGGTTTCAGTCCGTGAAATACCGCCTACCTTATCGCTCTTCTCCAGAACAATAGACTGAACCTTTGCCTTCATCAATTCGTATCCAGCAGTTAACCCAGCAGGGCCACCGCCAATAATGACAACCGGATAGCGTTCCATGTTCAAAATACCTTCAAGAATGAAATGAATAACCTATCTTCTTCAGTATTAAAGCTCTGAATGACTTGTAGCTTTAGCCAAATAATATTTCCCGGAACTATAGGCAAAGGCCATACCCCCATAGAGAAAATAAAACCAGTGCCAAGGAATTACCTGAAGCGTAAACCTTAACCCACGATTAATGTAGAAAAAGTGATAAATTTCACGATTAATCATTAATAAAGCAATCAATATAATTAGACTGCTAAACCAAATAATAGGCAGGAAAAAACCCAACATGATGCTAAGAATGAGCATCAAAGTAAGAATAACACTGAGTCGATTTGCCAGACTCAGGTTTAAGTTCATTGCCACATTCGGATTATCTAAAATTAGCTCTGTCCAAGGAATAGCCCTGTAAAATATTTCAGCTCGTAACAGAGAAATCGGTTTCCACTCTTTAAGGTGCTTAACTTGGATATTTTTACACAATCGAATTGAATGGCCTGCTTGTTTAAGCCGATACCCTAGTTCAATATCTTCAACACAGGGCTTAAGATAACGTTCATCAAATCCCCCCATTTCATTAAAAATAGACCGACGAATCGCACCACAGGCTCCCCAAAAAGTAAATGCATTGCTAGAGGATGTTTGGTGAGTATAGTGATGAAACAAGTTTTTGTACTGCGACAGGAAGTTAACCGCTCCTGGCGCATCATCATAGGAACCAATGAGCGCAGCAATGTCATCATGTTGCTGAAACGCTTCAAGGACTAAACTCAGGGTATTTGGATGCAGTTCAACATCTGCATCCACAAAAAATAGGATATCACCTTGAGCAACGCTGGCACCTAAGTTCCTGGCACGGGCCGGACCACCGGGAGTGGGAAATCGCAAGACTTTAGCCCCAAATGATTCGGCTACTTGCCATGATCCATCTGTATCGCCGTCAGCAACCACTATCACTTCATCAGGAGTATGATGACTTTGGGTAATGCTTGTTAAACACTGCTTAAAGCTATCTCCACCGTTATAAACCGGTATAATTAACGAAATGCTGGAAAGATACATATAGAGAAAACAACGGAAGAAAACAACAAAAGCTGTCTCGTAGCATTGTAAAAACTAGGTAGCGCTGATGCCATCGTAAAACTTACGTAGCGAATACACCCGATTGCTTGCTCTGGCAGACTTATGCTAATTTATTTTTCCATATTCTTACCTACTTCACCGTTATATCTTTACTAAAGATTAACAAGATTCATCTTATGTAAAGAAAATTGCTCCCACGGAATCTTGAATATTAGTCCATCAAGCATCATGAAATTTTATCACTAAAAGTATCCTGCTCTCTCGCTTTGGGGCCGACGGACGAGAGAAACGTTGTAGGCGGTTAGTTAGGCGAGGGTTTGGGTCCGGTCAAGTACTAACGGTAATTATTAAATTGAATGGCAACGGGCCATTCTTCCTCCCGAATCATTTGTTGCACGACTTGCAGGTCATCTTTGGATTTAGCCGAAATCCGCACTGCATCTCCCTGAATGGATGCCTGGACTTTCTTCAAGTTATCCCGGACCATTTTGGTAATTTTTTTGCCAATTTCTGGGCTAATGCCCTTTTTGAGTTTGATCACTTGACGAACCCGTGTTCCAGTGGCGGACTCAATCGCACCGTAGTCAAAAATCTTAAGGGATAACTCACGTTTCGCTGTCTTGGTTTGCAACACCGTATGTACGGACTGTAGAGTAAATTCACTGTCAGTAGTAATAGTAATGGTGTCATCCCCTAGTTCAACGGTGGTTTTGGTGTCTTTCAAATCAAAACGGCTTTTGATTTCCCGTTGGGTTTGATCCAGGGCGTTGACCAGCTCTTGGCGATCGAAATCACTGACGACATCAAAGGAATAGGTGGAAGCCATGGGGTAATTGTAAGGTAATAGGGCAAGATAACAGGTGAACTGAAAGCAATAGGGGCTTTCAATTAAAGTACTGTTTAAGGGGAAAAAAGCGCCTACATAATACTACGGATACTGGTGACAAAAAGAATAATAATGCCAATGTTACCGATCCCAAACATGAGCGATCGCCCTACTGGAATGGCTAAAATATAGGCAATGGAATATAAGAAACGAGCCACCAAATATGCCACAACCGCATAGGCTACCGTAGGAGAAGTCTGCTCAGTCACATAGGCCATCAGCACCGCCGCCGCAAAAATACTAAAGGATTCAAAGGAATTTTGGTGTGCCCAATTAGCTCGCTTGGCATAGGCTGGCAGTTCATCAAATGTTGATCGAGGATTGGCCGCGTCATATCCAGATGAAGCCGTAAGGCGACTGTAGGCCACGACCGTATACGGCAAATAAATCAAAACTGCGGCCACGACAATGGAAGTCAAGAGAATAACAGGAACTGAAACGGAATTAAAAATCAGCATAAAGTTACGGGTACGGCATCAAAAATCAACATAACGTTACTAGTGTTGAGTTGGGGCTGAGAATTAGGTCGTAGGGTAGGGGCGAGATGGAATCGCGATCGCTATTGTACCGAACTTGACCGAACTTACTTCATTTTCTCCGTACTTTTACCGCGCCAATGCCACCTTGCTCCAATCGGTTGCATAGCCCTGGGTTATAAACGGCAAGCTGCCCAATTTTGTAACCAAGCGCTGAGGGCAAAGCGATAATAGCAAAGCAATGGCAGCAAAGCGATAATGGCAAGAAGACGGGTCAGCCCTAGGCCGGGAAAACACCGAAGCACGGCCATAGCTAACCATATTAGCCATAGTTGAACCTAAGTCCAGCTCATCCCCTACCCTTCCATCTATGGACATTTTCCTTTAGATCTGTCCGAAAATTGGGGTGGAGTACCCGCTCAGCGAGTACTCCACCCCAATTTTCGGACGACTCTTTTAGACAAAATACTCAATAAATTAGCTGCACAATCCATCTTTATTCCGCGATAGAGTGTACACAGCACGGTTGAGGATAGATAACGGTTGGGCAGGTGCGCTTGAATGATGACCCATGGTGGTTGGGGGAGGAGGCAATGACCATTGAGTGTTGGCCTGGACGTTCAAATCCATTAGGCCCAACCTGGGATGGACAGGGGACCAATTTCACCTTGTTTTCCGAATATGCAACTGGAGTCGAACTCTGTCTGTTTGATGCAGCGGGCACAGAAACACGGGTGCCGCTGTTGGAACGGACCCATTTCGTTTGGCACGGGTATGTGCCAGGGGTAGGGCCAGGGCAACAGTACGGCTTCCGGGTCCATGGTCTTTACAAACCCAAACATGGCCACCGTTTTAATTGGCATAAATTACTCATTGATCCCTACGCTAAGGCCCTAACGGGAGAAGTCAAACATTGTCCTGAGATTTTTGCCTATCAATGGGGCCACCCCGATGAGGATTTGTCTTTCTCCACCACGGATAATGCCCATTGTGTGCCCAAGGGAGTCGTCGTGGATGATGCTTTCGATTGGGAGGGCGATCGCCTTCTGCGGACCCCATGGCACGACACCATTATCTACGAAGTCCATGTCCAAGGCTTTACCCAGCAACATCCCGATATTCCCCAACCCCTGCGCGGCACCTATGCAGGCATGGCCCACCCAGCGGCGATCGCCCACCTCCAAAACCTGGGAATCACCGCCATCGAACTCTTACCCGTCCACCATTACCACGCTTACCCCGGCCACTTAGCCAACAGCGGCTTGCGTAACTATTGGGGCTACGATTCCCTGGCCTATTTTGCCCCCCACTCTAGCTATAGCGCTGATCCGTCTCCCGGAGGCCAGGTACGGGAATTTAAGCAAATGGTCAAAGCCTTTCATGCCGCAGGCATCGAAGTCATTTTGGACGTGGTGTATAACCACACAGGGGAAGGCAACCACTGTGGCCCCACCCTATCCTTTCGCGGCATTGACAACCTCGCCTACTATCGCACCATGACCGCCCAACCCCGGTATTACATGGACTTTACCGGATGTGGCAATTCCCTCAATGTGCGTCATCCCCAAATTCTCAAGCTAATTATGGACAGCCTCCGCTACTGGGTGCTGGAAATGCATGTGGATGGGTTTCGGTTTGATCTGGCCTCCGCCCTAGCCCGTGAACTATATGAGGTCAATAATTTATCATCTTTCTTTGAAATTATTCACCAAGATCCGGTATTGTCCACCGTTAAGCTCATTGCCGAACCCTGGGATTTAGGCGAGGGTGGCTATCAAGTCGGCAAGTTTCCCCTGCTGTGGTCAGAGTGGAATGGCAAATACCGAGATACGATTCGGGACTTTTGGCGAGGACAAGGCACGACCTTAGCAGAATTTGCCTATCGGTTTACAGGGAGTTCGGATTTATATGGCAATGATGGCCGCAAACCCAGTGCTAGCATTAATTTCGTCACGGCTCATGATGGCTTCACCCTGAAGGATTTAGTCAGTTACAACCACAAACATAATCAGAGCAATGGCGAGAATAACCGCGATGGAGAAAGCTATAATCGCTCCTGGAACTGTGGGGTAGAAGGGGATACGGACGAACCTTCCATTCAAGAATTACGGGCACGGCAACAGCGCAATTTCCTGGCTTCTTTACTGCTATCCCAGGGGGTACCGATGCTGTTGGGGGGCGATGAAATGGGGCGATCGCAACAGGGCAACAATAATGGCTACTGTCAAAATAACCCCATATCCTGGTTTGACTGGCAGCTCCGGGACACCAACGCAACCCTGCTAGCGTTTACCCAACAACTCATTCAATTTCGCCGCACCCATCGGGTATTTCGGCGACAGGATTGGTTTCAAGGTCGGGACATTTATGGGTCTGGAGTCAACGATATTGCCTGGTTCAACCCCGATGGCTCTGAAATGGATGATCGACAATGGCAGGATTATTCCCTCAAATCCATCAGCATTTTTCTCAATGGAAATGAACTGAATCGGCCCAATGGCCGAGGTGAGAGGGTGGTAGACGATAGTTTTCTCATCTTATTTAATGATTATCATGACCTGGTGGACTTTGAAATTCCCTATCCCCTGTGGGCGATGCACTGGCAGGTCAAAATTGATACACGCAAACCCTTATTGCT
>JAYKIC010000383.1:0-9305 GCA_035284985.1 Leptolyngbyaceae cyanobacterium | reverse complement strand
AATCTAAACTCAATGTTGTTTTTTGGAGGACAGTGGTGCCATGCCCTTAGGTAGTAGTGATCCCGCCACCTTGCAAGTTTGCCCAGTGTGTAAGGTATCCATTACGGCTGACAACCAGGTGCAATTTTCCATGGGGCAACCTGGAACCCGTGCCCGTCTTTACGCCCGTGTGTGTCAATTTACTCAAGACCCAGCGTGCATTAATCAAGATCCAGAATTGATTGGGGAGTTGACCCAAAACGATCGCTACGAGCCGGGACAAGATATTGTGCTGACCCCAGATTCCTCTGGAGGAAGTTAAAAGCAGCATGGGGAGTGAGCCGAATTTTTTATAACATTTGGGCGGTCTCGGCAAAAATGTTTCTATAGTGAGGGACGATAGCGCATCAAACGTGCAACGAACCTTATCTGTGGTGATGTAATCATGATGAAGCCGGATAAACGACCCCAAAATCCCAACTTTTCTTCCGGTCCCTGTGCCAAGCGACCAGGGTGGACGGTGGAAGCATTGCAAGATGCCCTGGTGGGTCGCTCTCATCGGTCCAAACCCGGTAAAGCTCGCCTTAAGGCAGCCATTGATCAGACTAAGGCGATGTTAGGGATTCCCGAAGACTACCTATGTGGCATCGTACCCGCCTCAGATACGGGGGCGGTTGAGTTAGCCCTGTGGTCTCTGCTAGGGGTACGGGGAGTTGATATGCTGGCGTGGGAAAGTTTTGGGGCGGGCTGGGTCACGGATGTCAAGACCCAGTTAAAACTAGAAGATTGCCGCATCATGACCGCTGATTATGGTGTTCTCCCCGATTTAACCCAGGTGGACTGGAGCCATGATGTGGTGTTTACCTGGAATGGGACGACGGCTGGGGTGAAGGTGCCCAATGGGGATTGGATTGCGGACGACCGGGAGGGGTTGGCGATCGCCGATGCCACTTCCGCTACCTTTGCCATGGAAATGCCGTGGTCCAAGTTGGATGTAGTCACATGGTCTTGGCAAAAGGTAATGGGGGGGGAAGCGGCCCACGGGATGCTGGTGCTGAGTCCCCGTGCGGTGGCCCGATTGGAATCCTACACGCCCATATGGCCCTTGCCCAAACTTTTCCGCCTCACCAAGAAAGGGAAGGTGGATACCAGTATTTTTGAAGGCAGTACCATTAATACCCCGTCCATGTTGTGTGTGGAGGATGCCTTGGATGGGTTGAAATGGGCCGAGTCCATTGGGGGTTTGCCCACGTTGATCCAACGGTCTGAGGCTAATTTGCAAGCGATCGCCACCTGGGTCGATCGCACTCCTTGGGTGGAGTTTTTGGCAGAAACACCGGAAACCCGCTCTAATACCTCCATTTGTCTTAAAATTGTCGATCCGTGGTTCACTGAGTTGACCGATGAGGATCAAGCGAAGGGCATCAAGACCATGACGGCGATGTTAGACCAGGAAGGGGCGGCTTATGATGTGGAGTCCTATCGGGATGCACCGCCGGGATTGCGGATTTGGGGCGGTGGTACGGTGGAAACGAGTGATATTGAGGCGCTCTTGCCCTGGCTAGAGTGGGCCTTTGATGAGTTGAAGACTGCCTCGAAGTAGCATCTTGGAAAACTGGGCGATCGCTGCTGGCAAAGGGGGAAGCGATCGCCCCACTTCATCACAGAAAAGGCGGTGAACGGATGGGATTGGCGATCGCGCTATTGTGGATACGGCGATCGCCAATCCCCTTCTTGGTTTACTGGGTTTTGAGCTAGGGGAACGAGTTTATAACCAACAAAAGTTTGGGGAACGACCTGATTTCGCCCCTAGTGATCCGGTCTACGGAACGTGCTTCATTGTGGAGGACAAGAATACCACTCTGTCATTAACCCTTAATTTAACCAATCCGGATAGCCATCTTTCTCAACAGCCATCTTTCTCAACTTAGAGGCTACATGAAAGGGGTGCGTTTAGGTTGGTTGCTGAATGGCATTTTCAGGGTAGTGGTGGCGCTACTGCGCCCCAGCACCGAGAAAGTATAAAAATCAACCTTATCTTTGCGACCGACAAAGCCTTTCTGGTTGAGCCGATTATCCCAATCGCCGAGATTACGGGCACCGGAGAACTTATTATCTTTTTTGCTTTTTGACATTTGTCCTTAATAAATGAGCAATTTCAATGCGGTCCCTACAGGGAATCTATCCCCATATAGTTCTCTGTAAGATTAATCTACCTTTATATAAAAAAATGCTGTTTCCCTAATGGTAATAATAGGCTTAAGTCTATGAAAGGGAGGGGGCGATCGCCCCTAGCCAATGAAGTAAAATTTGCGTCTTGGGGGGGGCCAACTTGCTGCAACAATTACAGAGCAACGGACAACTTTAGATTAGAATTAAAGCACTTTAATGCAGGTGGCTAAAACTCTATGCTAGTCTGCATAACTGGCACTACATTGGCATCTGTTGTTTTGACATCTGTTGTGGGTACGTGGAATTTAATGGCTAACTCGGCATCTGTGGCATCACCTTCGGTATTACAATCGCGCACTATTCAACCCGTCGGAGCCTATCATCTGACGGGTCTAGCCGTTGACGGAGACAAGCTTCTGTGTATGGACTCCTCGCGGGGCTACCTTTTAGAAGTCGATCCTTACACGGATAATGCGATCATTCGTAACTCTTACCAGGCGGAAAATTGGATTGGGGCCGCCGGACTGGCCCTGTCGGGTGATACGGTTTGGTTTACAAAAGATCATGAGGTGTTTTGGTGCGATCGCACTACCCTGAAACCGACCCTATTCACCCATCTCCCCTACCCAGTGGATGGGGTTACGGTAGGAGAGGAAGTGGTGTACATCGCCTGTCAGCGATCGGGTTATATCTATATTTATGAACGGAAAACCGCAGAGCGCATTACCCGCTTTCCCTTACCGGGGATTGGTCAGGCCAATCTCACCTTGGCCAATGATGCCCTGTGGGTGTGCGATCGCGCTGAGCAAACGGTGTATTGCATGGACCGGGCCACGGGGGTTATCCGGTTTAGTGCCCTTACCCCGTTTCTGAATCCGACCGCGATCGCCTTCTACCCCGATCCCAGTGGTCAGGGCGAGTTGCTCTACGTTGCCTATGCCAATGAAGAACCCTATATTCGGGATGATCCCAACGCCGATTCCCCCTATCAGTTAACCTTTCGCGATCGCACTTTTATCCATCCCCTGCACATCTACAACAACCCCGACCAGCACTACACCCTCTCCAACGGCTACCTGATCGAACTGTCCTACGTTGAAGAAATTGCCCCCCTAGAAGAAATTACCATCAACGAGGAATCCCAACCCCTCAAAGATCTGAATCTCCAAAAGATTGAATGGCGCATTGCCCTGCCCACCGATACCATCCGACAGCGGGTCCGCCACATTGAACCCATCGGTCGTCCCTTCACCGAAGAAATTCAAGATGGGCAACGGGTAGCAGTGTACAAACTGGACTCCATTACCTCGAACCGCAGCGGCTTATTAGGCTGGCGAGCTGTATTGGAAATGTACAGCCTCAAATACTACCTATCCCCCGCCGATGTGGAAGACAGCCCACCCCTATCTGAGGAATTTCAACAGCGCTACTTGGTGGATGACGACGATCTAGCCATGGATACCCCCACCATTCAAACCGCCGCACGGGAGTCCTCTGGCACCGAAACGAACGTGTTGCGAAAAATGCTCAAAATTCGCAACTATGTTTACGATCGCCTGTCCTACGGCATTCAACCCCATATTGATACCCCGGATGTGGCTCTGGAACGGGGCGTGGCATCCTGTGGGGAATATGTGGGGGTTTTGCTGGGACTGGCCCGACTCAATGGCATCGCTTGCCGCACCATCGGACGCTATAAATGTCCCCAAAAGCCGGAGTATCGCAATTTAATTCTAGAACCAGACTTTAACCATGTTTGGATTGAGTTTTACGTTCCCGGTTTTGGCTGGGTACCGATGGAATCCAATGTGGACGACATTATTGATAATGGTCCCTATCCCACCCGCTTTTTTATGGGATTAGCCTGGTATCACACGGAAATTGGTAAGGGCATTCCGTTTGAACGGGTTAAGGCGGATGGGGTGCCCGACCATATTTCGGTGGGGGATTTATCAATCAATCACATCCGCTTCAAAGTTTTAGAGGAACTATCACCCTACAACATGGCGTAGGGTTGGCGATCGCCCCCCAAGTCACTGAACCCTAACCGTCGTCTGGAATCTGTCGGATGTTTTGATAGTGAACAATATCTTTGTACACGTTTGAGTACTCCTGCTTGAGTTGGTCATACATTGGCCACAATGCTGCCTCCTGGGTTGCTGGTTGCTCCTGCCTACTCGCTGTTTTAAGGTGGCGCTCCAACTGCTTACACAACTCTGCCAATCGCAGGGCACCTAAAGAGGCACTGCTGGATTTGAGGGTATGGGCGGCTCGATAAGCGCTGTCAAACTCCTGGGTGGCGATCGCCGCCTGCATCTGATCAATAAAGGTTTGGGATTCCTTCAGAAAAACGGTCATTAAGTCAGCCATAAACCCATGATCGTAATGGACCAACTCTGCGGCTTGTCTCAAGGTGCTCCAATCTAGTCCTTCAGGCTGATGGGCTGTGAGTGGGGGTGGAAGTGTCGGGGAAGGAGGGGGGACCGTCGGTACCGTATTCTGGGAGTCTATCCTAGCCTGCTTGGGCGTAGATTGAAGAATCCGGTAACTTTCTTGTAGCACTTCCGTCAGGGCTTCAATGCGGATGGGTTTGCTCAGAAATTCATCCATTCCCGCCCCTAGGCACCGTTGGAGATCCGCTTCCATGGCGCTAGCGGTTACGGCAATGATGCGGGGTTGGTGGTGGGGTGGCAAGGTTTGGCGAATCCACTCAGTTGCTTTCAATCCGTCCATTTCCGGCATATGGACATCCATTAATACCACGTCATAGGGGTGATGTTCTATGGCTTTGGTCGCCTCCATGCCATTGCTAACGACGGTGGACGCATAGCCTAAGCGCCGCAGCAATTGCTCTTGTAACCGCTGGTTAACACGGTTATCCTCTGCGATTAAAATGCGGAGAGGATGACTGTGGCCCAAGTTATGGTCCAGGGAGGGCTGGGATGGCGGAGTGGGTTTCGTGGGCTGGGATTCTGGGGATAAAGATTTAGCGATCGCCCCCTCAATCACCTGGATTAGCTGGTGATATTTGATTGGCTTACTTAAAATTTCCACAATTCCCGTGTCATCATTTTCGGTAATGGGGGTTGAATAGCCAAGGGGAGTGAGGGCCACAATGGGCAATGGGGCGAGGGCTGGATCATGGTGGATCAGATGGGCCACCTTTAACTCATCCATCTTGGGTTGATTGACATCCAATAGCACTAAATCCGGCACCAGATAGTGGTACAAAAAATCGAGGGCATCCTGGGGGGTGGTGCAGGTATGGGCCACCATGCCCACTTCAGTGAGTTGACGGGCTAAAAGGTTGCCATGGGTGAGGTTATCTTCCACGATTAACACTTGTTTATGGCGCAGGGATGAGGGGGGGGGGGCGATCGCCCTACTCTCCCCTGCTGAACGTCCATGAGTGGAATCCACCGCAACCACGGGCAAAGATACTTGAAACGTCGAGCCTTGCCCCTCTTGGCTTTGGACCGTAATTTGCCCCTGCATCATTGTCACCAGTTTCTGACAAATGGATAGCCCTAACCCCGTCCCGCCATATTGCCGAGTAGTGGACACATCCGCTTGAATAAAGGGTTTGAATAACTGGGAAAGTTGGGCAGGGGCCATGCCAATGCCCGTATCTTGTACCTTAATTTGGAGTTCGTGGGTCGCTGCAGCTATTCCTGATTCCAGCGTGAGTCTATGCTGCATCGCCCCAGAGGACGGCAGGCCCAAAGGAGTAGAAATCGGATGGCTAGAGTGAGGGATGACTTGGGCTGAAACGGAAATAATGACTTCTCCTTGTGGGGTGAATTTTACGGCATTGTTCACCAAGTTCACTAAAACTTGTCGTAATCGGACCAGATCCCCCAAAATAACAGTTGGAACATTGGGTGCAATGTAGTAAGCCAGTTCAATGTTCTGGCGGCTTGCCATTTCCGCTACCCAGTCACAGGTGTCTTCGATGCAGGTTCTCAAGACCAATGGTGCAGTTTCCAGTTCTAGGGTGCCCGATTCAATTTTAGAAAAGTCGAGAATTTCGTTGATGATCGTCAATAAGGTGTCACTGCTGTTGCCAATGGTGTGGGTAAAATGGCGTTGTTCCGTATCTAGGGGGGTGTCCAAGAGTAAGCGAGTCATTCCCATAATTGCATTGAGGGGAGTGCGAATCTCGTGACTCATGGTGGCGAGAAACTCGCTTTTAAGTTGGGTTGCTTCCATCGCCCGATCCCTGGCCTCGGCCAAGTCTTGATGGATCAATTGTTGTTCTAGTTCCCGCCCGATCCATTGGGCCATCAGTTGCAGTAGTTCTTGGTCAACTGGGGTAAATTCTTGCGGCTTGGGGGTGTGGCTGTAAAAGCAAAGGGTGCCGTATATCTGCTGCTGAACTAGGACGATAGTGCCAATATAGGCTTCGATGCGGAAGGCGGTATAGCCGGGATGGTGGCACCAATCATTTTTAGCGACATGGGCGATCGCCACCGTTTCTTGGGCTTGAATAACGCTGCCACAATAGGTTTGCTGGGCATGGAGAATCGCCCCTTGGGTGGTGATGTTGTTCGGTTGTTGGCCCATGATCACTTCGTAGCGATCGCCCTCAATTTTGGACAGGGTGCCAATGTCCAGGCCAAATTGCTCCCGCCCCAGGGTCAACATTTGGGCCAAACGGTGGTCAAAATCGCCCTGGGAGGCCGTCACCTGACACAAGTCCCGAATGCGTTGTTCACTCTGGCGTAATTTTTGTTCGGCTAGGGCACGTTCTGCAAGCTCGGTTTGTAACTGCTGGTATAGCTCACATTGGTGAATTGCGATCGCCACTTGGGCCGCGAGTTGTTGTAATAGATGGATTTCCCTGGGCAACCACTGGCGTGGCTCTGTGCAGTGGTGGACAATCAATAAACCGAGGAAGCGATCGCCTTGGATAATCGGCACCACCAAGTTTGCCACCACCTCAATTGCCGCCAAAAAGTTGATATAACAGGGCTGAAACTCCGTCTTATGGATGTTGGTGGTGGCACTGACGCGCCCACCCAAGTAGAGCAATCTATAGGTTTCGTCAAAACACGGATCATGTAGTTCTAGATTAAGGACAGACCACCGCTCCTCCCGTATCGATTCCACCGGGACATAACCGCGCCCGTCAGCATCAAAACGAAACACCAATACCCGATCCGTGCCTAAAAACTGCCGGACCTCATCCACAGTCGTTTGCAAAATTTCATTCAAGTCTAGTGATTGCCGAATTCGCAGCAGCATACTACTCAATAGCTGCTCCTTTTCCACCTGTTGCCGCAGCAGAAGTTCGGCCCGTTCATACAATAAGATGTTGTCGGTGGCGGTGAAGCTAGTCGCTGCATCCCGATCAAATTCCTCGCCCAAGGGGTGGCTAGGGTTATCGTTCAAGCCGTAATGGGCTAGGGCAGAGGCGGATATGGCCTCGAAGCGATCGCCCACTGGGTGCAGCGTTAGCACTACCACCATGTCTTCGGCGTTGGTTTCAATGAAGACAGACCAAGCAATCTCTAGGGTTGGCCCGGTTGACCCTAGCTGATACTGTTGACAACCCTGGTGGCGATGGGCGATCGCCAGGGTAATGGGGTGTTGATCGTCGGGTACCGCTTGGTTATTTTGGCACAAGGGTAACAGGGATACGATGGATTGACCCACCAAGGTGGATTGATGCTCATTCGTCAGCGCTTCAAAGGCTAAATTGCACCCTTGTAACTTTCCCTGACCGTTAACCCAGGCAACTGCGTCTGTCATGTGATCGAAATAGGATAGAAATATTTTGTATGTGAGTCAAAAAACTGAGCGATGCAGCCTCAGCGGATTCTGTTCTTATTTTGGCTTAAATGACTGTAGTGCCGCACCTTTAGTCCACCTCCATGCAACAAAAGTCTATTAACTCGCCTGAATCGTCTACTCCCTTGCCACTGCAAGACTATATAGCCTGGTGCGTTGTCACGCACCCTACACTTGCTGAAACCAATCTCGCCATTATATTGACCAATCGGTCAATATTCACTATAGTCTAGATAGTTGAGCAATATTTAGGCGCGATCGCCATGGCTCGTCCACGGGAATTTGACACTGATGCAGTCTTAGACGCAGCCATGTGTGCCTTTTGGCGGCAGGGCTACGAGGCTACGTCAATGGCCGATTTAGTGGCGGCAACCGGGTTGCAAAAGGGGAGTCTTTACAAGGCTTTTAGCGATAAGCACACCTTGTTCATTCGTGCTCTCCAGCGTTATCTGGAGCAGGCCAATCGGTTTAACCAGCAGCTCCTCAGCCAACTGGATGCTCCCAAGGTTGGGGTGCAGCATTGGTTCCAAACCTTGGTTGAAAGTTACGGCACCTATGCGGATCATCGTGGATGCTTTTCCGTCAATTGTTTAATTGAGTTGGCTCCCCATGATGATGAAGTGCGACAAATTTTAGCGGCGCAAACGGTTTATTTGCGATCGCTCCTCACCCAAGCGATCGCCCATGGCCAGACCGTGGGAGATTTTCGCACTGACATGGAGGCTGAGGACTTGAGCATGATGTTACTCAGCTTGCTTTACGGTATTGTTACCAGTTCCAAAGGAGGCGTTCCCATAGAACAACTCCAAAAGCAGATTAGAGTGGCGATCGCCCTGATGGAGTAGCCCCAGCGTAACCCTAGAGTAACCCTTAAAACCCCTTTTTAGCCGTGGCCCTGGGCTTGAAAACGCCCCTAGAAACTAGCACTTTCTGTTATTATTGACCAGTTGGTTCCGAATTTCTACACGTACTAATTTATCTGGCTTAAGTCTGCATACGTCCCATTCCTAACATAAGGAGAATCTAAGGCATGACAACGATGATCCCCACTAAACTCCTGGAGCCATTTGAGCTTTCTGGACTGACCTTAGCCAATCGGGTAGTGATGGCCCCGCTGACACGGGCACGGGCAGGGGGCGATCGCATCCCCAACGCCATCATGGCGGAATATTACGCCCAACGGGCTTCGGCTGGATTGATTATTTCCGAAGCCACCACCATTTCCGCCCAAGCCAACGGTTGGAATGAATCCGCTGGCATCTACACCGACGCGATGATGGAAGGCTGGAAACCTGTCCTAGAAGCGGTTCACGCTAAAGGCGGAGTCATGTTTCTCCAACTGTGGCACTGTGGTCGCGCGTCCC
>JAYKIC010000382.1:0-13540 GCA_035284985.1 Leptolyngbyaceae cyanobacterium | reverse complement strand
AAATTGGGGTGGAGTACCCGCGCAGCGGGTACTCCACCCCAATTTTCGGACAGGTCTATGGTCAACCTTTCTAATCATTCCTCATCCCCAAACAAACCGCGCTCCAACTAGCAAAATTAATCCCAAGCCAATCAGCCAATCCCACACCCGAAGCTGAAATTGGTGCCATTTAACCTGATGGGTATTGGGACTAGTAAAACCTCGCACTTGCATCGCGTTAGCAATCTGTTCTGCCCTTAACAACAAATTTTGCAGGAGCCGTTCAGTTACCGTTAACCAGATTTGGACGGTACCCCGAATACCAATTTTTTGCCAATTGATAGCACGGGTGTTTATGGCTCGAATCAGGTTTTGGGCTTCTTCTAACACGAGGGGAATAAACCGGAGGGATAGGGTGAGGGTCAGCACCACTTCCGTCACGGGTACTCCTAAGTGCCGTAGGGGAGAAAGCCAGTAATCCACGCCAGCGGTAATCTCCTCTGGGGCGGTGGTGAGTAAGTAGAGATTGCTGCTATAGAGTAGGGTAAAGGTCAAGGTTGAAACCCGGATGGCCAAATCCACCGAACGGCGGGTGATGTGGATAATTCCCCGTTCAAATACCACATAGTTATAATCGGTGGGTTGGGGCAGGGGGGGGGCTGGCGGCTGTGGGGCGGTATTGTCTTGATGACTCTGATTGTTCAGGATTGGCGTTGGCGGTAAACGGGGGTGGTGGTTCGCGTCGATGCCGTCGGGTAGCACCAGGGTTACTAAGAATAGCAGCAGGGAAAAGGCTAATAATAACCCAATCTGTCGTTTCCAAATGCGGATCGGAATGCGGGCACTAATGGTGAGCAGGAGGAGTAAACAGACCACGGCAATGCGCCACTGGGGACTGGCGGCGATGGGGGTGAGTAAGAAACCCAATAACCAAACAAATTTGACCCGCGAATCAACCCGATGTAGCCAGGTGATGGGTTGCTCGATGTAGAGGCCGATGGGGAGCGATCGCAGTAAATCCATGGCTAAAAAGAGAGGAAAAAAGAGGGAAGAGGAATCAGGCGAGATTTAGACAGTCTAAGACAAAGGCGTAGTCTAGGGCTTTTTCTTTGAGGCGGCCATAGCGGCCTGATGCCCCCCCATGCCCTGCATCCATGTTGGTTTTGAGCATTAAGCGATTGTTGTCTGTTTTCATAGACCGAAGTTTTGCCGTCCATTTGGCGGGTTCCCAATAGGATACTCGCGGATCATTTAAGCCAGCGGTAATTAGCAGATGGGGATAATCCTGGGCTTTCACGTTGTCGTAGGGGGAGTAGGATTTCATATAGTCATAAAATTCAGGATCATTGGGATTGCCCCATTCTTCCCATTCCAGCACCGACAGCGGTAGGGATGGGTCCAATATGGTTGTCACCACATCGACAAAGGGAACAGCGGCGATCGCCCCCTTAAACAAGTCCGGTCGCATATTCAACACGGCACCAATCAGCAAGCCCCCCGCACTTCCCCCGGAAATGACTAGTTTTTCCCGACAGGTCCACTGCTCCGCCATCAAGTATTCGGCGCAGGCGATAAAATCGGTGAAGGTATTTTTTTTGTGGAGAAATTTACCATCTTCGTACCAAGGCCGTCCCATTTCACCGCCCCCTCGGACATGGGCGATCGCACACACCACCCCCCGATCCAACAGTGATAACCGCTGGGAGGAAAACGTGACCGGATAGGCATAGCCATAGGAACCATAGCCCGTGAGGAAAAGGGGATTCGTGCCATCCCGCTGTGTCCCCTTTTTGTACACCAGTGAAATCGGCACCGCCGTTCCATCACTCGCCGGAGCCATGAGCCACTCACTCACATATTGGCTGCGATCGTAGCCGCCTAAAACAGGGGTTTCCTTTTTCAACTGCCGTTCATGGCTGACCATATCATAATCAAACACTGAGGATGGCGTAACCATTGACGTATAGGAGAATCGCAGGATGTGGCTCTGAAATTCAGCCATCGTCCCGGCATGCACGGCATAGGTCGGTTCTGGAAAGGAAATACGACGGGCATTGGGTGTCGGTTCGGTCGCAGTGGGCAGGGATTGCACCCAAATCGTAGGCAAGCCCATCTGCCGCTCATAGCGGACCAAATGGTCTGCAAACACGTCAATATCCTCCAACAACACATCGGGACGATGGGGCAATACCGTTTGCCAATGGGCCTTTTGTGGGGTTGCGGCTGGAGCCACCATCAGCTTAAAGTTAATTGCTCCATCATTGGTCACGATGTAAAACTGATTGGTGGCAGGGTCCACGCCATCGCCAGGGTGGTGATCCACCCAATATTCCAACCCCGTTTCCCGTGGATGGATCAGTTGAAACGAGGCCATGGGTTGATTGGCATCCAGAAACCGGACTTCTGAGGTAATCTTGCTATCCGCTGAAAGCAAAATATAGGCATTGCTACGGGTACGGCCTATTCCTAGGTAAAATCCTTCATCCCGCTCTTCGTAGAGTAAAACATCGGTGGCGGGGGCTGTCCCTAGGGTGTGTCGCCAAAGCTGGTAAGGACGATGGGCGGAGTCAATTCGCACATAAAATAAGGTTTGGTTATCATTGGCCCATACCACCTCACTCACCTCGTGAACCGTTTCAGGGAAGAGGTTTCCGGTTGTCAAATCCTTGATTTGAAGCGTGTAGGATTCAGACCCATTGGTATCGGTGGTATAGGCCAGATATTGGTGATTGGGGCTGATGGCGGTGTCTCCTAAACTAAAGAAGGCATTGCCTTCAGCCAGTTGGTTTTGATCCAACAAGATTTCTTCGTCTGCGTCTAAGGTTTCATACTTGCGGCAGAGAATACCGTATGCTTTGCCCGACTCCGTGCGGCTGTAGTAAAAATAGTCTCCGTGGCGATAGGGTACGGACAGATCCGTCTCCTGAATGCGCCCTAGCATCTCCTCGTAGAGTTGGGTCTGTAAGGGTTCGGTATGGCGGAGTTGGGCTTGGGTGTAGGCATTTTCCGCCTCTAGATAGTCAATGACATCTGGGTTGGAGCGATCGCGCAACCAGTAGTAGGGATCAAGGCGGCGATCGCCATGCATGTCCAGCACCTTAGAGCGTTGGGCCGCAACAGGTGCAGCGGATGGAAATGATACACTAAAACTAGTCATAACTCTTCAGACACAATCGATTAACAGGAATAAACTCAACCTAAATGATGGGGTGGATGGTGAACAACAAACCTGGAGGCGAGGCCCGTCATTCACCTACCATTCACCCCAAATAATTAATCCCCAACAATTAACCCCAAATAATTATCCCCAATAAATGGGCAGCAGTTTATATGGGACTATACAGCATAAGCTTAAGTCATGGTGGCATCATCCATATAACCGCCTACCAAGTGGGGTCCACCAATAAATTAATGGTCAGAGTGGATTGGCCTGCTGGCACCGATGAAATACAGGCACAAATAATCTCGCCATCCGCCAACTCTACCTCACAAGCATGACACGACCCCATCAAACACCCTGTCGGAATGTCAACTCCAGCCCGTTCAGCCACCGCTAACAGTGGCTCCCCCACTTCGGCCACTGCCACCACATCGTCAGGCACAAATCGAATTTCAACAGCCATAAAACAAACAAGTTATAGAACAATGAATCCTTAATTACGGCAAAAATGACAGAAATACTCCACTGGAGACAGTCTGTATTCAGGAATGAGCGGCTTAGGTTAAGGGCTACCCCGAATCATGGGTGTTGTCCTTCAGAGGGGGGGGAAGGGCTGGCTAGATTTCTAAATGTTTCAACAGCGGTGCCAAATCTAGATAAGCGTCCACCGTATCCGCCAGCGAATCTAAAATAACCTCCCGTTGCTCCCGGTAATTGGCAATTCCAGTGGGCAGGGAATTTAGCCCTCGCTGTTTGCGGAGGCGATTGAGCCAGGTTCGTCGCCAGGGGCCATTGTCAAACAACCCATGGAGATAGGTGCCCCAAATTAACTGGCTGGAGGCAACCACGCCCAAATTGGGGTCATCAAACATGGCTTCGTAGGTTCCAGGCTCGTTGCTCGTTTCATTGGGGCGCACCAGTTGACTGCGACCTTGATGGACTTCATAACCAATGACTGGTAGGCCCATCTGGGGATATTTGGATGTGGCTAGCCGTTGCCGTGCTACTTTTTTGCCCGTAATCACCGTTTTGAGGGGGACGAGGCCCAGTCCTTTGTAACGACCTTCATGACCTTCTACCCCTTCTGGGTCAGCTACCATTTGTCCCATGAGTTGGAAGCCGCCGCAGATGCCTAATACGGTGCCACCAGCGGCGGCATAGTTGCGAATGGCATCGCCCATGCCTGTCCGTTCTAAGGCGATTAAATCAGCAATCACGGCTTTGGAACCGGGCAAAATCACGGCATCAGGATATCCCAGGTTGTCTTTAAGGCCGACATAGTTGACGCTAACGCTGGATTCTGCGTCTAGGGGGTCAAAGTCGGTGAAGTTAGAGATGCGCGGCAGGCGAATAACGGCAATAGAAAGGTTGGTGGTAGAGAGTTTGGGCGATCGCTCCAAGTCTGCCAAGGTTGGCTCACCAGGGTTAACGGGTACCATGAGCGGAATCACTCCAATCACTGGAATGCCCGTGCGGTTTTGCACCCAATCAATCTCTGCTTGAATTTGCGATCGCTGGCCCAAAAATCGATTTAGAACAATGCCTTTGATGAGCGATCGCTCCTCTGGTTCCAATAATTCTAGGGTGCCAATCACATGGGCAAGGGCACCGCCCCGATCCATATCCACCACCAAAATAGTCGGCGCGTTCAAATGGGCCGCCACTTTCATATTGGCGAGATCGTAATCTTTGAGCCGCACCTCCGCTGGACTGCCATGGCCTTCACACACGAGCAGATCAAAATCCTCCCCTAGCCGCTTTAGGGAGTCCTTGACCGTTTGCCACCCCGTAGCATAGGTGGTTTGAGGCCAATCCGCTTCAGCGATCAGTTCAGCCGAATGTCCCCTCATGGTTAGATGAAAGGTGCGATCGCCCTCAGGTTGCAGGACAATGGGATTCATTTCAATCTGAGGCACGACCCCAGCCGCCCAAGCTTGGATTGCTTGGGCATGACCAATTTCGCCCCCACTCGGAGTGACATAGGCATCCCGCACGGTGGCTAGCCCCTTAAAAGGACAAATACGCCAGCCTTTGCGAGCTAACAACCGACACAGCGCTGTTACCAAAAATGATTTCCCAGCCTGGGACGACGTACCCACCACCATAATGGCCCTCATCCATCACCTCCAAGAAATCTTGGGCAAAGGGAACAATTAAACCACATCGTAAAGCAAAGCTTGGACGATGACGTTTAACGCTCAACATGATGTCATGTTTTCACTTCAACAGCTTAACCAAGACTTTACAGAAAGGCTACAACCAATCAGGCCAGCGCCACCATTGGGCCACCCAGTTCAAAAGATGATCCATCACGGAGGCCATTTGCTTCTGATCGGGCTGGTGCTGCCAGATATGCACCAGTTGCCGTCCCATGGGGGTCAACCGAAACCGATCGGTCAACCCTTGACCATCCACTTCTCGGCGGAGTAAGCCAATTTGAATCAACCAGAGGGTTTGATCGTCTGCGACCCGCTCTGGGATGGGATAGCGCACATACCCCCGCTGCACCCCTGATGCCCCAGCGATCGCTCCCAATGGGACGCTGTGGTACTGCATCGCTGCAAATAACGTAACGGTAAAGGGAGAGCAGCGAACGGCACGGCTAGCTCGACGGATAGCCTGGGGCGGATATTGAATTGGACGGACGGACGAAGTACCCATAGCGATATCTTGTGTTGTAGGCGTTATTCAGATTTATTATTTCTTAATTATTCTTCATTCTAATGTCGTTTGCTCAACCCATGATATTTTAGAGCCTGTCCAGTGTAGCGGCTCAAACGGGCGATCGCCTTTACTACTATGAACGTTAACGACATCCATTACCGTACCATTTGGCTAGATGAGGCCGACCCCACTATTGTCAAGGTGATTGACCAGCGCTATTTACCCTATGAATTTGTGATTGAACCCCTGATCACGGTGGATGAGGTGGCGATCGCCATCAAGGAGATGCACATTCGCGGTGCGGGGCTGATTGGGGCTACCGCTGGATATGGCATGTACCTAGCGGCGCTCCATGCTGATGCGGCCCAGGTCACGCATGATTTGAAATCGGCGGGGGACATCCTCAAGGCAACCCGTCCCACGGCGGTGAACTTGGCTTGGGCGGTGGAGCGGCAATTGGCGGCGGTGAGTTCGGTGACGGATAAAGACGAAGCGGTGCGGATGACGCGGGATCTGGCGGGGGCGATCGCCCAGGAAGACGCAGATTTTTGTCGTCGCATCGGAGACCATGGGGTGGGTTTGATTGAAACAATCAGCCAAGCCAAATCTGGGGATACGGTCAACATTCTCACCCACTGTAATGCTGGATGGTTGGCATTTGTGGACTATGGTTCCGCCACCGCCCCCATCTATGCCGCTCACGATCGAGGCATTAATGTCCATGTTTGGGTGGATGAAACTCGACCCCGCAACCAGGGTGCCCGTCTGACTGCCTGGGAATTGGGGCAACATGGGGTGCCTCACACGGTGATTGCGGATAATGTGGGGGGACATTTGATGCAGCATGGGTTGGTGGATTTGGTGATTACGGGGAGCGATCGCACCACTTATACCGGAGATGTCGCCAACAAAATCGGCACCTACCTCAAAGCCCTTGCCGCCCACGATAACGGGGTACCCTTCTACGTCGCTTTGCCCTCCTCCACCTTTGATTGGACCATGCAGGATGGCCTCAAAGAAATTCCCATCGAACAGCGGGACGGCGAAGAAGTACAATACATCCAGGGATGGCATGAGGGTCGCATCAAAAAAGTATTACTCACGCCCCAAACCAGTCCAGCGGTTAATTACGGCTTTGATGTTACCCCCGCCCGCTTGGTCACGGGATTAATCACTGAGCGGGGCATTTGTGCTGCATCGGCGGCAGGGATTTTGGAGTTGTACCCGGAGAAGCGATCGCCCCACTAAAATCTAGTCTTTTGGCATCGTCAAGAGTAATATGAAGTGTTATTAAGGACCATTGTTGGTCATGGCAGGGATCTTGCAAGAATCCTAACGACCATTATCGCCAATGCCTTAGGTCAGCTAGTGGGAAACCATTGGTGGGGTTTAGTTTCAAATATTTTGAGGAGCGAAGAGCAACGGTATGGAGATCTTGCTGTCCGTTTTTTTAAGTTATCAGCTAGTGACTGGAATACCGTCCCTGCATCCAGTGGCAACCCTCTCTCAACCCCCGATGCAGATTGAGCAAACGGTCAACCCACTTTCACCCAGCACTGATCTCACCTTGGGGCAACGGGCCAAAGTCACCTTACGCCAACTCACGACAACCCTTAACCAACTGTTACCCAACGCCAATGGTGCAACAGAAAATGAAACAGGGCCTGAAAATGTTGTCGATTCCCAGGACGCTGAACAGTTGGAAAAGGCCCCAACCGCCCCTGCATTGATGGTAGACGCTGCCACAGAATCAACTGTGGTCGATTCCTCCACGGTGACAACAGTATCCCCCACCCCGGATGCTGATCCCACAGCGCCTGATTCTCCTGATTTTGATCCCCAGCTAGCCCAGCCCAATTCCAACCAGTATTCCCTGGGCGGGGTGAATATCGCAGCCTTACAGCAGCAATTAGATCATGTGGTCAGTTGGGATATTTTGAAATACGACTTGGCCTCAACCGATAACTTGGAGCGGCAACCTGTGCTGTCCCCCAGCCAGTTTGAACCAGCTACTGGAGTCCAGTTCAATGAAGACGGGTCAGTTACGATTAAGGTATTGACGGGTAATCGTAAGGAACGGTTGACCGTGATCGGTGATTTTAACCAGTGGGGTAAGGGGGTAAACCTGAAGCCCTATCAGTTGAAGCCCACCGCCGCCGATCCAGAGATTCAGGCCGTTACCTTACCACCGGGCGACTATCATTTGAGCCAATATCGTTTGGTGGATCAAAAGGGCAATCAACGCTTGCACCTGAGCGCGGATGTGTTTTCCACCCCAGCGTTTAACCATCGCTTTTATGAGGGCGATCGCCGTCAAGACACTCTCAACGCTGTCATTTGGCAACCCACCCCCATCCCCGCCGAGGAATTAGCCCCCGCTCCCGATCTGCGCGGCAAATCCCTAGTGATTGCCGAAGTAGACATGATCTCCCTGGCCCTCAACTGGATGTGTACCACGGCAGACTCTCCCTTTTACGGTCAAACCGGAGCTGATAATATCAGCGAGTTATTTATGTTTGTGGCCCAATGTGGTTTGCCGGAAAAAATGGCGGACTTGGGCTATAACGTAGTGCAGTTCATGCCCCTGGATACCCATGTGGACTTTTGGGAACCAGACGCTCCCTATTTCCCCGACTGGCGCTACAGCTACCAGAGCATCAACTTTTTTGGTAAGCACGCGGACTTTGGCAGCCCTGACGAACTCCGATACATGATTAACGCTTTCCACAGGGCCAACGTGGGGGTGATTTTGGATGTGGTCTATGGCCACTTTCCCAATGAGGCCAACAATCCTCCTAGGGAATTCGATATTTCTGGCTTTACCCAATTCAAGCGACCCGATGGTAGCGATCTCTACAGTGGGGGGTGGACAGAATGGGGCACCCGCCGTTTCCGCTATGCCCCAGAAGTGCGCCGTTACCTCGTCGATGCGGCGTTAATTAACATTCTGCGCTACGGTTTCGATGGCTTGCGGATTGACAACATCAATGGCATCGATCGGGAACCCTATGGCCGGGAATTAATTCGGGAAATTTCCGCTGCTGTCCAAAAATACTCTCCCCAGACTATTTTGATTGGCGAGGGCTATTTTGGCGATTGGTATTTGAACCACGCCCTATCCGTATATGGTGGGGGACTGACCACCACCTACAGCGATGAATTTTACCTCTGGTTTACCCATGAAATTATTCGCAGTCGGACAGAGATTGATATCTGGAAGCTGGATACCCTGCTGAATTTGGATTGGCCCCGCACCTTGGTTTACTATTCCGGCAACCATGATGAGTTTGCCAATCCGGGCAACCCCTTCCAGGCGAGGGGACGTTACTTGGTGCAAGCGATTGATGGCGGCGATTTCCATAACCAGAAGATTCGTTCCTGGTCAGCGATGGCGATGTTTGCAGGATCGTACTTCCTTGATATGTTCCAGCAATGGACTTTGCAAACTGGGGGATTTAGTACCAATGCGGCTATTGAATGGCAGCGGCTGGATAACCCTGTCACCGCCAAAATGGTGGCCTTCCAAAGTGATCTGAAAAAGTTCTTCCAGTCAGAACCTGCCTTTGCGCCTTACAACATCCATGGCAATATGATCCACTGGATTGACAACACGAATAAGGTGATTGCCTACGAGCGGATTAATTTTGAGACGGGTAAGCGGGTGTATTTGGTGGCCAATCTGGCGGATCAGGCGATCGCCCACTACACTATCCCCGTTTATCCAGAAGGCGGTACCTTTCAAGTTGCCCTGGATACGGATCGGGTTCCCTATGGGGGTCAGGATCGGAATCCTGCCACGGTGGAGGTGAGCGATCGCGCCCTCAGTTTCTTCCTCGATTCCTACGGGGTGGTGGCCCTGGTGGAGCAGTAAGGAGTTGCTCACTAGTCAATATGTATGGCTATGACATAATGGATTGATACCTCCTTTATGCCTAATTCAATTTGTACCCATGGGTGACAAAGGAGAAATGTATTTTGGTTCTTACTGCCAATAGTTAGAAGTCCAGTTGATTCAGAACAGATTTAACAGAGTTTTCTACTATGTTGCTTGCGGTTGTCCTTGTTCTCAGTTTTGCCCTGTCGGTTTATGTGGGCGATCGCCTTGCCCGACAAGGCATCACCGCCGATAATGCCCTCCAGCACTATCAGCAACAAGTCTATGCCATCGGTTTAGGGCTATTGGGTTTAGGGACGTTGTTTGGGGTGGTGTTAAAGGCGGGTCGCCATAGTCCTTGGGTTCCCTCGTGGTTCTTGCTCTATACCGGAGCGTATTTTTGGCATGGGGTCGTGCTAGGGTGTGGCATGGCGGCGGGGTTGTTGTTAGGGTTGGAATGGCCGGGACGGAGGGAACCCAAACGGCTGCAACAGTTGGGATTGTTTCTGCTGATGAGTTTGGGGGCGATCGCCTTCCTGTTCCACCAAGGTCAGCCGATTACTAATCTAATTACAGAATCCCGTATGGTTGAGGGAGTCGTGTTGCAAACTACTCCCTTCAGTTGTTCAGCGGCAGCGATCGCCACCTTGCACCGTCAGGTCAATCCTCAAGCCAATACCACGGAACTGGAAGTGGCGCAGCTTGCAGGTACCAGCCGCCAGGGGACGAACACCCTAGGGCAAATTCGGGCAATGGAACAGTTAGGATTAGAGCCTGAGTATCGGCGGAATGTGGCGATCGCTGATTTGGTAAATCGTAACCAGTTCGCCATCTTGCATGTGATTGAAAAGGTGGTGGGGCCGCGCATTCAACATGCGATCGCCCTTCTCGATGTGGATGCGGTCGCGGAAACCTTGACCGTGGCAAATCCGTTGTACGGCATCCAGGTAAAATCCTTTGCGGATATGGATGACTATTGGTTACGGGAAGCGGTATTTGTCAATGTTGATTGAAGGATCGGATTGAAGAAGTGGTGGGGCTGAAATGATGGTCAATCATTCTCGGATTTTTGCGTGGCAATCCCAAAAATCCGAGAATGATCCAGCTAACCTAGACAAATGCGGCATTGTCAGCCAGAACAAAGACACTGATATCTTGCAAGATAACGTAAATATCGGATTCGTTCTCGCTGGAGGCGATCGCCACGTCTGATATTCCATCCTCAAAGAAGTCCTCTTCTATCAGGGTGTATTGACTGGTGGCACCACTGAGTTGAATCAGGTCTTCATCGGGATTCCAGTCTTCAATCACTGCTTCACCGTCACCCCGGTAGAAGACACCAGCCCCTCGCCCTAGAATGAAGCGATCGCGCCCTGCCCCCCCTTCTAGACTGTCAAATTCAGCCGCATCAGCTTCAAGGGTAAACGAACCCACCAGTACATCGTTGCCAGCCCCGCCAATTAAGGTATCTGAGCCGCTGCCCCCTTCCAACTGATCATTGCCATCATCACCATTGAGCACATCGTCCCCGTCTTGCCCTGCCAGCTTGTCGTTCCCGGTGCCACCAATCAGCAGATCATCATCGTCCCCACCCCAGACACGGTCATTGCCGCCGCCGCCAATGAGAATATCGTTGCCCGCCCCGCCCCAGAGGCGATCATTCCCGCCCTTGGCATTGAGCTTGTCACCCCCCTTGCCACCAGCGCAGCGATCGCGCCCTTGACCACCGCCAATATTATCGTTACCATTCCCCCCCCTCAGGACATCATTACCACCACTACCCCGGAGGCGATCGCGCCCATTATTACCCCGAATCACATCATTATCGTCATTACCTCGGATCAGGTCATTGCCGCCCTGACCAGAGATGGTGTCGTCCCCACCAAACCCCTTGAGGGTATCATCATCATCGGTGCCAATCAGAATATCAGCATTGACCGTTCCAATTAAAACGACGATGGAGATAGAGGTGTTCACCACTGGATCAGTATCAATTCCTTCCAAAAATCCCGAATCATTGGTGATGGCAAAGTCAAAAGCTGCCGCAAAGAAGGCAAAGGTACCTTCAATGTATCCCGCTGCCAGCGCCGCCTGTCGCCCAATTTCTTGTTCTTCTGGAGTCAAATCTTCAAAACTGACGCGCTCTGCCGGAAAGTCTGGATTGAAAAAGGTCTCTGGTCCTTGCCCTTCGTCATAGGTAAACAGGGACGTGGTCACATCTTTAACCCGCCAATCCTCCCGATACTGACCGTACAAGTCACTAAAGCGCAAGGGGCGCGGCAAAAGGTTGCCATTGGCACGGGCCACATCATCATCCGGGTTGAGGTTGCCATTGCCCAATAGCCCTTGCACTTGACCCGATCGCTCATCGCTGATGCATACATCAACAATATTCAGCGTTCCGGGACGTAAATAGTCCACAATTAACTGGTCGTCTCCATCCTCAATGATGCCGTTTTCCCCGGCGTAGACGATGGTGTAGACCTCACCCGATCGCCGATAAATCCGACTGTTGCCCACATCCAGTTGACCCCCTTCAGGGATCGTGACCTCAACCCCATCCACCGTAACCGTGGGTACCCCTGTCGCTGCGTCACGGGTGACAAAGGGAAAGCCATCTGCCCCAAATTCCAGCCCTTCCGAATCGATCTCGACAATCTGTCCCTCTACCTCCGTGGCCACAGCTGTGGCCACCGTAGCCCTGGGGTCAATGGGAACATAACGAATTTGGACATTGAGGGAGTCATCATTGGCTTTGACCAAGGTAAATTCCCCCGCTGCCTGGAAGGAATACCCCACCCCATCAAAGGTGGTGATATGGGGTTCTCCCTTGGAACGACCGCAGATTGTCGGGCCTTCAGGAATGTCCGTAATGGGCGAGACAATGGGCGGTTGTTCAGCGTATTTCACATCCAGTTGGAATGTATCCCCCGGACCAAAGGCCAGATTTTCTAGATTGATGATAATAAAATCTTCGTCAAATAATACATCAGATGCTTCTAAATCCAACGTGGTACCCGCCGCGTTAATCGTGACATTCTCAATGGTGGGTAGGGTGTTCAAGGTATCGGTTAGGACCAGACCATTGAATGCCGAGCTAAAAGATACCCCCGGAGCCTGGGTTGCGCTCACTTGGTAGTTAATGGTGGATTCCCCAATATCTAATGAGAAATCAACCAGATTAAGCAGGCCAGTATTAACGGTTGAGAGTTGAAATTCCACACCATCGTTGATGACCGAGGTGTAGGGAAAAGTAAAGGGTCTAGCAAAATCGGGATAGAAAACTTGAAGTTGAATCGCTGAGGACATTGCTAATTTTCCTAAAATAATGGATAGATGTAGAGCCTCAACTAAGATAAATCCCCCCTTCCAAGGCAACAAGTATTTAAAGGGGCATAGCCATAAAACTTAATTTGGGCGACCTTGCACAGGGTTGATAATTTGGGGATTGATAATTTGGGGATTGATAATTTGGGGATAGTGGTATAACGTCCTGCCCTGTAGTGGATCGGTCCCTACTAGGGAATATGAATTTTTGTCACCGCTTTAGCCGCTGTTCTAGGGGGATTGGGGGACTCGGATAAATTCAGCACTACCATTTCTTGATGTCGAATGGTGGTAATGGCCACTTCCCACGGAAAGGTGAAGGACTGGAAAGATTCGGGGGAAATCCGGTCAATATCTAGGTCAATGACTACTTCTTTAAGAATGGCAAATAGTTTCTGTCGAATGATTTGTAGTTCCTCCAATGTGGTGGCATGATCTACTTCGGCAATTAAATCGAGAATTTCTAGGTTGTAGTGGTCGGCGCGATTTTTTTGCCGACCCAGGAGCCAACTCCGTAGCTGCCACAGTCCCGATGC
>JAYKIC010000381.1:0-2921 GCA_035284985.1 Leptolyngbyaceae cyanobacterium | reverse complement strand
ATAGGATTATCCCGTAACGTAAACATTTGTTCTGGGAAGATAACCCACTGCTCGTACAAGTCATAAAGATGGGTTAAATGTGAATAGTTCTCATCCTTATCATCATTACGATGTTCATCATAAAAATTCACACTTTCTCTATGGTGAATTAAAACACCTAGCTCCTTCAAATCAAGCTCAAAAGCTTGTCGGGCACCCTGATACTCATTCCGAAACTCAGACTCAGCCGTTGCCAAATATCCCCGCAGACTAGACAACATCTTCAGCAAATTCGTTTGGGCTTTAGCGGATTTCAGCGCCAGGGGAACATCAACCATTTGAGCTGTAGCGATATTATCTCGAACTTGAAAGCTATTGAGTGAAAAAATTCCAATAATGATAAAAGCAAGTGCCACAGAAAGACCAAAACTAACCAACAATTTTTGCCCAATTTTAAGATTGCGATACTGCTGCTTCCATTCCATCAACAGTCGAACCAGATGTCTTCGGCAAGCTACTAGTTTTTCAAAAACAGCGGTTAGCAAGTGCATAGGATTTGTTTCGGAGAAATAGCAATAACCTGTGGCAATATCTTGTAGTAAAGAACAGCAAATTTTCAATCATTCTGAGCAGTCATAACAAACTGGTTGAAGTATAGTTCATTGATTTGATTCCAATGATAAATACCAGTCCGAAAATCTCGCCACTGCTCATAAATCCGACGAAACGTCGCATCTTGGAGAGCAGTTTCCTCATAGAGTTCAAACGCCAACCTTTGAGCTGCTTGTAAAATTTCTGGGCTGAATGCCACCAGTTTAGTGCCCCCAAGCCGCAAGCGTTGTAACGCATCTCCATTCGCCGTGTCATACTCCGCTAACATCAAACCATGGCATTCAAGCGAAGCAATCTGTAATGCCTTTTGGTATTCCAGCGGCAACTGGTTCCACTGCTCTAGGTTAACCTGTAAGTCGTAGGTTGTTCCTGGCTCCCACCACCCTGGATAATAATAAAAATCTGCCACCCGATTTAGCCCTAATCTTTCATCTTCATAGGGGCCAACCCACTCAGCGGCATCAATATTACCTTTCTCTAACTCTACAAAAATTTCTCCCCCCGCTAAAGTCTGGACATCCACTCCTAGCCGCTTCATAACTTCTCCCCCCAAGCCTGGAATCCTCATTTTTAGACCGTTGAGTTCATCCACAGAGGCAATCTCCTGTTTAAACCACCCCCCCATCTGTGCCCCCGTACTACCTGCCGGAAAATTAATGATATTGAACTCGCTGTAGATAGTCTGGATAGCATTAAGACCCTCACCACTGAGGAGCCATGCTAGCTGCTGGTGGGCATTCAGACCAAACGGCACCGTTGTCCCAAATGCCAGGGCCGGATGTTTGTTGATATAGTAATAACTTGCAGTATGGCCACATTCCGCTGTACCTGCTGATACCGCATCCATTACCTCTAGACTCGGAACAATTTCATTAGCAGCGTAAGGCGTAATGATAAATTGGCCATCGGTCAATTCACCTACTCGACGACAGAGGAAATCTACATTGCCAAAGACAATATTTAGGGTTTTGGGCCAACTCGTCGCCATGCGCCAACGAATACTGGGCAACTCCGTAGAGATCAGCCTACTGGGTTGAATTTGGGCTTGGAGAGCAATGGTGCTACTTGCAGTGGCAGTACCGAGGAAAAGACGGCGTTTCATGTTGACGGAGGAAATTAAAGGTTGGCAAGGGCAAATCAAAAGCAAATCAAGGAAAGGCTAGCGAGTTTCAAGGGGTCTGGCCCGAAAGTTCGGCAAAGGCAAAACTAGCGAAGCCCGTTTCGTTAATGCCATGCCACTGATACACTTGCTGACGAAACGCTTGCCAGGATTGATAGATTTGTTGGAAGGCTGTGCTATCCTGAGCCATTTCTGCATTGAGTTCAGCCGCTAGGACTTGAGCCGTTTGCAAAATATCAGGGGAATAAGCCTTCAATTGAGTCCCCCGTGACACAATTCGCTGTAATGCCTGAGCATTGTTGGCGTTGTAGTTCCCCAACATATATTGATTGACATAGGCTGCCGCAGATTGAAATGCGGCTTGATAACGGGAGGGAAGTTTCGTCCAATCCTCTAATCTGACAATTAGATCAATAGTTTCACAAGGACTCCACCAACCGGGATAGTAGTAATACGTAGCAGCTTGATCCAGTCCCAATTTCTCATCGTCGTAGGGACCAAGCCATTCTACCGCATCAACCTGTGCCGAAATCAGGGCGTTCACAATAGCGTCCACGGGGAGGTTGATGGCTTCAACACCCATTCGAGCCATGACCATCCCCCCTAAGCCAGGAATCCGCATCCTAATTCCTGCTAAGTCTGCTGGAGTGCGAATTTCTTGGTTAAACCATCCGCCCATTTGGGTACCTGTATTACCTGCGGGAAAGTTAATCAAACCCAGTTCAGCATAGACAGCCTGGATGGCTTGCAAGCCGCCCCCTTGGAATAACCAGGCATTTTGTTGTTGGGCATTGAGACCGAAGGGCATGGAGGCGGCAAAGGCGAGGGCTGGTTGCAGAGATAAGTAATAGTGGCTGCTGGTGTGACCACATTCGACGGTGCCCGTTCTCACTGCGTCTAGTACTTCTAGCCCATTCGCTAATTCGCCGCTTTCGTAGGGAGTAATTAAAAACTGCCCATGGGTTAGGGTACTCAGGAGGCGACAAAACATCTCAGCCGCTCCAAAAATAATATCTAAGGATTTGGGCCAACTGGTCGCCATTCGCCACCGAAAAGGGACTGAGTCTGACTCTGGTGTAAGGGTTGTAGGATTTTGAGCGGGAATCTGGCGCGGTCCACAGGCGGTGATAGTTAGCCCAGTCATGGCTGCTATCGTGGCTGGATTGACGAGATGTCTACGTTTCATCTGAATCCTTAATGATGAGTATTG
>JAYKIC010000380.1:0-3914 GCA_035284985.1 Leptolyngbyaceae cyanobacterium | reverse complement strand
TGGAGCGATCGCTGTTTTTCAGTGGACTTGAAACAAAAGGACTCGATCGCCTCCCATGCCGTGGTCAGATTCACTGGTCCCGTTTGCGTCTGGGTGACGGGTGGCGGATAGAAACCCCAGTGGTCGTCCTCAACCCGGTGAATCCCACTAGCTTCCAGCACCGAATAATACATCGCCACTTCTGGGCCATATCCTGTAAATCCCAGCCGTTCGCGATCGCCCTGCTCCAGCATCGCCTCCAGCAATTCCCGCCGAGCCTTTGCGCCCTGGGAGGTGAGTTCCCGCCGATTGATGAGTTCATTATCCAGAATTAAACTGCGGTGATAGGCGCGATCGCACAGGTCAGAAAGAGTGGACTGGAATTGGCGATCGCTCCCAATCGCCTGGGATTCCCCTGCGATCCAATAGCGACAGCCCTCGGCAGAGGGCGCTAACACCTGGGCCAGGGTTTCATCCAACAACTGCTCTGCTTCCGCCAGCCGATGCTTGATTTCCTTCGCCGCCACCTTATCCGTCCGCAACTCTGGAGCCTGACGCAACACCTGCCCCAACGCCCGAAACTCCCGTGCCCGGACCCGCAACAAATCAAGCTGGGTCGTCGCCACCACCACCAGCGGTTTCCCATCAGCAGTAGTCGTAGGCATGGTTTGACCCCGTTCCGCCATCCACGCATCTGGTAATTGTGAATCCAGCCAAATCACCACTAGCCCATCAAAACTGCTATCCGAACATTGCACTTGGGTCAAATCCAACCGACTGTCGCCATACCACTGCTCAAAATAGCGTAGGGTGCCCGTGGTGGTGTAATGCCGCTGCGCCACCACGGGCTTGAGGGGATGGGATGCCGTTAGCACTGACGCTAGGGGATCATAGTCCTGCTCCACCTGCTGCCGAATGGCAAACTCTACATTAAAGTCTGATCCTTGCCAAAGCCGCAACTCATCCAACTGCCGTCGATGGGTCAACAATCCCCGCTGGAGCAAATCATCGATAATGCCCTGCCAGTGTGCCTTTTCCTGGTCTTGATCGGGCTGAGAACAAAGGGCCAACGTCACCAATTCCGGCGTGGCCCGGAGTTTGCCCGTAGCGGTAATCAGATTCAGCACCCCAATGGTCTTAAATAATTTGAGCGTATCTGGGGACAAATCTTTTGCATCTTCTACCAAGCCCTGAATTTCCAACCACCGCTGCACATTTCCCCGTGAGGCCATGCCGCTAGCGGATTCCATAAAATAGTCATACACCTGATGCAGTTGCAGGGTTGGCATCTTATCCCCTACCGCTGATTCAATTACCGTTGTTTTATCCAGAAATGCCTTGAGGCCAAAGGGTTCATCGCTGGTGAGAAACGTGAACAGGGAGCGATCGCTCTGGGCATAACGCACACACAACAACGGCAACACCAACGCCGTCACTGGATGCAACGGATACGCCGCCGCCAGCACAGAAGCCGACACCTCATGCTCCCTCAGCACAGGCTGGAGCGCCGCAAACCACTGATTAGCCATCTGATGAATCGAGTCAACCACAGGCGGTTCCGGTGACACAATCACCTGACCAATCAGCCGGGTCATCTGGCTGGGAGATTCGGTAAAAACAATATCCTCAAACCGCCCCTGAATCTTATTCCACTCGCTTTGTTCCGTCGCCGTTAACCGTTCGCTATACCCCGCAAAGGACTGGTGCAGAATCCCCAAAAAGTAAACCTGATGGGCACCCTCCAACTCCATCTCAGCAATCTGTTGCAGCAAATAGAGATCATTAATCCCCTGATGATGGGCCGCAAATTCCAGATTTTTGCCCAGTTCGTCAATCACCAAAATGAGGCTGGTTTTTGCTTGTGTTACTAGCTCTTTAACCACCCTTAGAATGCTCTGGTCACTGATTGTCGGATTGACGCTATCCAGTTCAACTTCCCAATCGGTAATCTGGCGAAAGAGATCCTCTGGTTTAGTTTTTTCCCGCCGCCAAAACGAGTTTGCCCCCGTCACCAAGGCACGGGCGATCGTGTGGGCCAAGGGTTCCCGCTGTCCTGCCGCCGCTGCCCGAATTAGTCCCTTGTCCGGCACTGCCCCAATCAACTGATGATCATCTGCACTTTCAGGAAAAGAAGATTGGGCGATCGCCACCGCTTCCTGCCGCACCGTGCTAGATTCTGGGGCACACAACGCCAACAGATAGTGGGCAAACGCCGATTTCCCCGTGCCGTACACCCCCGTCATCGTCCAAGCCCGATGGCTGGGTTCCTCCCCATCAACCAAGGTTGGGAAAATGCGGTGGAGGGCATCGAGCGATCGCTCCGTGGGTACATACCCCTGCACTGCATCCCGCCTATCCAAATCCCGCGTCAAATTAATCGACCGAGCATAGCGCCGATTCAGGCCGAAATAATGGGCTAAGGGGATTTCGTTAATAGGGCGTTGAGGGACAAGCACGGGGGCATTGTCCGTACAGGGGTTGGGGGATAAGCACGGGGGCGTTGTCCGTACAGGGGTTGGGGTATGTTGGTGTTCTGAGTACTTGTCTGCCTTTTGCCTTCTGCCTTTTGCCTTTTGCATTGCTTCACTCTCCCGTCGTACCAGGTTGATTGGGCTGACTGTAATACTGATTTAGAATATCCTGGGCCAATTCTGGAGCATCCCCGGTAAAGGAGAATTGGAGTCGTCCGGCCCCGTCTGCGATCGCCACATTGCCATACAACCGTCCCGCCTGATCCAATGCCTCACATAGCGCCCCTTCCGTCAGCTTAAATACCAGCCCCGGACTGCCCGGATCATAAAGCAGCTTACTCACCGGGATGGTTGAACCGCTCACACTGCGCTCCGTGTGGTGCAAACAAGCATAGGCCACCACCGCTGGCGGTAACGTTGCCTTTGGCCCAACCTGAAACCGAAAGTGGCGCTTGTCTCCCGCCGTGTGCATCAGCCCCAATTGGGTAAAGGGACAATCCAGGGAATCCTCATTGGTCAACCGTTTAACGGGTTGCTCCACATACATTTTCAGCAGACAAAGCACATCTTTTTTAATCGACGAATCGGCAGTGCGGGGGGAGATGCGATCGCGCCAATCATACAACTCTCCCTCCATCTCCCCTTGGGTAAAAGTATTGCGGCGAAACTCACTGAACACATAGCTCCACACCGAAGCCAGACAGGGCGATTCTGACGTATGCTCCAACAACTTCCAGTGCAACAGCCACAGGGAAGCCGGATCTTCCAAATAAGTATCCCACCCATCCGGTCCCAAAAGCCGCTGTCCAAATGCCGTGGGTTCATCATTATCCAACAGCTTAAACGCCGTCATCCAATAGCGAATGGAGCGCACCATGTTTTTCCCGACCCCCAGCCGCACCGTCGCATTTTCCGCCAAAAACACCTGGGAGTCTTCAGCAGCGTGATCAAACCCCTTCTTCAGCCAACCAAACCGGGGATGAAACGTTTCGTGACGAGCAAAGACAGGGGCAACCTTAGAGCTAGACTCAGAATCTTGGCGATTCTTCTTGCTCCTCCTAGGGCTATCAGCGGAGGGGGATGTCGCTGTTGCCTGTTTGTCCTGAACCTGAACCATCACCCACTCCTCACTGCTGTAATACTTCTGATCGTCAGCACTCCCGTACCAGATTATGACAGCCAACCGTCAGGATGCAACCTAAACTGCAACAAAATTAAGTTGTCTCGGCCTAACGACAGGGCAATGGCACAACGCCCCTCCGAATTCAGCGCATGGACTTAGTTTACCCCTATATCTAGAGGCTGTCAGCTATCAAGACTCAAAATGTAGCGTTTTTCCGAACCTCAACCGCCTGACCGCCCCCTAATCAAGCGCCTGAAACCACTGTTCCACATCCGCCACCGTCTCAAACTCTAGTAACGCCTCCGCCAACGCCTCCACCTGGGCGATCGCCAGGGACTGAA
>JAYKIC010000379.1:0-18801 GCA_035284985.1 Leptolyngbyaceae cyanobacterium | reverse complement strand
GTGGCGATCGCCCCCTCCTGTCCAGCCCCAAATATTCTTAATAGCAGGGGTTTTACCCGATTTTTCAAATCGATACAAATTATTAAGGAATGGAAATGGAAAAACTCCTAGGATTTTTTTTGGCCATTACCTAAATTGAATTTAGACCATATCAGTAGTAATTTTGGCCGAAACATGGTTTTTGGTCCCAGTCTTGTTAGGGTTTCGGCATTAGTTTTGCTATGGTTTTACCATTGTTTTGGTGCTTCCGTATCGGTGTAATGCTATCCTTTGTAGTGGTCTGTTAACCATCCTTACTCAAGCTATGGATTTCATCACTTTATCCGCCCAGCTCAACGCATCCACGATTATTCCTGAAGGTATCGTCGTCTTCACCATCCTGGTAATTCTAGTCGGCGATCTGATTTTAGGACGGTCTTCCTCGGTGCAGTGGTCTCCCTATGTGGCGATCGCTGGCCTCCTCACCTCCGTTGCCTCCCTCTTCTTCCAGTGGGATGTGGCTGACCCGATCGCCTTTTTGGGTGGGTTTAATTCCGATGACCTCAGCGTCTTGTTTCGCGGCATTATCGCCCTGTCCTCAGCGGTAACGGTGTTGATGTCAGTGCGGTACGTGGAGCAAGCGGGAACCGCCCTGGCAGAATTTTTGGCTATCATGCTCTCCGCCACTGTGGGCGCGATGTTCCTCTCTGGGGCCAATGAGCTAGTGATGATTTTTGTGGCGCTGGAAACCTTGAGTATTTCTTCTTACTTGTTAACGGGGTACATGAAGCGTGACCCCCGTTCCAATGAAGCCGCGCTGAAGTATTTGCTGATCGGTGCGGCAAGTTCCGCCATTTTCCTCTACGGTTCGTCCCTGCTTTACGGTTTGTCTGGAGGGGAAACCCGGTTGGGGGCGATCGCCACCAGTATCGGCAGTGTGGAAGATTTGGGTTTAGTGATTGCCCTAGTGTTCGTGATTGCAGGTATTGCCTTCAAAATCGCCGCCGTTCCTTTCCACCAGTGGACTCCCGACGTGTATGAAGGCTCTCCTACGCCTGTCGTCGCCTTTTTGTCCGTCGGGTCCAAAGCCGCTGGATTTGCCCTAGCCATTCGCCTCTTGGTCACAGCCTTCCCCTTAGTTTCAGAGCAGTGGCAATTCGTCCTCTCAGCCCTCGCCATTTTGAGTATGGTGTTAGGCAACGTGGTGGCCCTAGCCCAAACCAGCATGAAGCGGATGTTGGCCTATTCCTCCATCGGTCAGGCTGGATTTGTGATGATTGGCTTGGTCATCGGCACCGAAGCGGGATACGCCAGTATGATGTTCTACTTGCTGGTATATTTATTTATGAACTTGGGCGGATTTACCTGCATTATCCTCTTTTCCTTGAATACGGGCACCGATGAGATTTCTGAATACAGCGGCTTATATCAGAAAGATCCGTTGTTGACCTTGGCATTGAGTATTTGCTTATTATCCCTTGGCGGCATTCCCCCTCTGGCTGGGTTCTTCGGTAAAATCTACCTGTTTTGGGCGGGTTGGCAAGCGGGGGCTTATGGGCTAGTGATTATTGGTTTACTGACCAGTGTGGTCTCTATCTACTACTACATTCGCGTGGTGAAGATGATGGTGGTGAAAGAACCCCACGAGATGTCGGATGCGGTGAAGAATTATCCCCAAACCCGTTGGAGTTTGCCCGGAATGCGTCCGATTCAGGTGGCGATTATATTTACCCTCATCACCACTTCCCTCGCGGGTATTCTGTCTAATCCATTGTTTACTTTGGCCAACGACTCCATTAGTCGCACGGCGATCTTGCAAGCGGCGATCGCCCCCGCGCCCGTGGAAACTGTGAGTCTTGATACCACTGCTCAGTAATTTCACTCATGCAACAATCAATTGGCTTAATGGGTAAAGTGATGGGGCTATCTCTGGCGATTTCCCTTGCCATTAAGTACCTTGCTCCATTCCTCCCCATCCCTGCCACGGATGGGACGGCGTTAACCTTGGTGCTACTCCCAACCATTGTCATGGCGGGGCTGTTAGGGTGGCGGTGGCGGCTGGCAAATCGGACAAACTAATGGGCATTACGCGAACCATTGACGACATTAACGCTAAAATCTCGGACCAACAGGCCGTTGTCTGGACGGTGGAAGAGGTGAAGGCTAAAGTAGGGGAATTGGGGGTGGAGGCGATCGCCCAGCAAGTGGATGTGATTACCACGGGCACTTTCGAGCCAATGGAATCCTCTGGGGCGATCTTGAATTTAGGCCACACCGATCCGCCCCTAAATATCCGTCGTTGTTGGTTAGATGGCGTGCTAGCCTACTCCGGTTTCGGCGCAGTGGATTTGTATTTGGGAGCCACCCAACCCGCTGATTACGCCGGACTGAGGGAAATTATGGAAGGGGAGGATGTACGAGAGCGAGGCGGTGGTCATGTCATCGCTGATTTGATCGCGGGAAAATCCGTCCCCTTTCGTGCTCTGGGTCATCCCTCCGATTGCTATCCCCGCTCCTCCTTTGAAACCATCATTAACCGGGATACCATTAACCAGTTTTATTTATTTAATCCGCGAAATCTTCATCAGAATTTTATTGTAGTGGTGAATGGCGGCGATCGCCCCCTGTGGACCTACTGCGGTCCCCTCCAACCCCGCCTCGGCAATGCGGTTTACTCTAATCCCGGTGCCATTGCTCCCCTGTGGAATGACCCGGATTTACAACTGATTGGCATTGGTAGTCGTATTTTCCTCGGCGGTGGCATTGGCTACGTTGCCTGGGAAGGCACCCAACATTTTCCCCTACAAAAGCGCTTGCCCAACCAAACCCCCATTGGTCCCGCTGCCACCCTGGCCTTGATCGGGGATGCCAAACAAATGACAGAAGAATGGGTGCGGGGCTGTTATTTCAAGGGATTTGGCCCGTCAATTATGTTAGGGGTCGGCATTCCCCTGCCCGTGCTGAACGAAACGGTGGTGGAACGGTGTGCCATTCAGGACCAAGATATTGTTGCTCCGGTGGTGGATTTAGCCATTCCTCGGCGAGTTCGTCCCACCTTTGGGCTGGTCAGTTATGCCCAACTCAAATCCGGGTCCATCACCCTAGAGGGTCAAAAAGTTCGCACCGCCCCCCTCGCTAGTATTTCCCTCTCTCGCCAGGTGGCTGTGGAGTTAAAACAGTGGATTGAAGCGGGGGAATTTTTGCTGACCGAACCCGTCGCTCCCATTCCCAGCGATCGCCCCTTCTTAGCCCAAGATAGTCGGGGAATTTAGGCCAGGGAATTTAGGCTATCATCTAGGGTAGGCGGGATGGGGTCTCATCCTGAAACCAACCCTGTTTCCAGAAGAAAATTACTAGGCCACTGGCGATCGCCCCCATGGTAAATAGCAATACGGGATAGCCCCACTGCCAGCCTAATTCGGGCATATGGGCAAAATTCATGCCATACAATCCGGTCAGGAAGGTGAGGGGAATAAAGATGCCCGATACTACTGTCAGGAGTTTCATCACCTCATTCATGCGATGACCTACGGAGGATAAATACACATCCATTAACCCAGAGGTTAATTCTCGGTAGGACTCTACCATATCCATCACTTGCACGGCATGATCATAACAGTCCCGCAAGTAAACCTGTACTTCTTCACTAATGAGCTGATCCCCATCCCGAATCAGGATATTAAGGGCATCCCGCTGGGGCCAGATGGCTCGTCGCAGGGCCAGTAACTCCCGCTTCAAATCGTAAATAGCCTCTAGGGTTTTACGGCTGGGCTTGAGCACTACTTCATCTTCCAAATCCTCTAACCGTTCGCCGTAATCTTCCAATACGGGAAAAAATCCGTCAATAATGGTGTCAAACAGAGTATAGGCTAGATAATCCGCCCCTTTACTGCGGATTTGGCCCCGTTTGTAACGAATGCGATCGCGCACATGCTGAAAGGTATCCGATTGTGATTCCTCTTGCACCGTCAGCAGATAGTAAGGACCAAGGATAAAACTTACCTGTTCACTCGTAAAACCCTGCTCATCATCCGTGGGCGTTACCATGCGGGTAATGATGAGCAAATGGCGGTGATAATCTTCCACCTTGGGGCGTTGGGGCACATTCACCACATCTTCCAACACCAGGGGATGCAAGTTGAAGACTGCGCCCAAACGTTTGAGGATATCTTCACTGCCTAACCCTTGAACATCAACCCAGGAAACCGATTCCGTATCTAGGTGTTCTTGGCACTCTTCTGGTTCTTTGATAATGATGCGGCTGGCGCGATCGCCATTGTAATCAATCAGAATAATTTTAGGAAACTGGGCATCTGCCGGGATCGCCAAGGTTCCGGGCAAACTCCCCGGTTCATCGGAAAAGTAGTCATCCATATAGGAGGTGTCATCATCATCGAGCCGATCCTGTTCCTCCTTAGGGGAAACCCCTGAAGAGGACGATGGAGCAGTAAGGGGACGGGAATGGTGAACCATAGATTCCAGTTGAACCAGAGAGAATAAGGGGAGTTAGATGGGATAACTAATCGAACTAATGGTCGGTTTGAAAACTCAGCGCCTCGAAGTTGATGCTACATAGTCAAAACCTACCTTGTATCTTTAATAGAATAATAGAATAGAAGATGCTAGACCGTTTTTGCCTGGGTTTATCAACATCGTTGCGGATTTTATCCCTGGCAGAACATCTTGCTGAATCCGCTAGACTATAAACTGATTCTATCGGTGCCTAACGGCTGGTCTACTTTGGCGCTAAGCTCAAATTGCTGCCCATCCTACCCCCTAAATAGAGTCGTCCGAAAATTGGGGTGGAGTACCCGCGCAGCGGGTACTCCACCCCAATTTTCGGACAGGTTTAATAGTTTAAGATATTCCTGTAAAACATCCCCTATCCTCTTCTATCTCACCACTGGATTACCCCATCACCCATGTCAAATCCTTCCTCCTATCCCCGTGACTTGATTGGCTATGGTCAGACTCCCCCCCATCCCCACTGGCCGAATGAGGCGCGTTTAGCCCTGCAATTTGTGATCAATTACGAAGAGGGGGGCGAAAATTGTATTCTGCATGGGGATGTCGCATCGGAAGCTTTTTTATCGGAAACGGTGGGGGCGGTGCCGTTGCCGGGGGTGCGGAATATCAATATGGAATCCATGTATGAATATGGCAGTCGGGCCGGGTTTTGGCGATTGCACCGCCTTTTTACCCAGCGCCAGCTTCCGGTGACGGTCTATGCGGTAGCCATGGCATTGGATCGGAACCGGGAAGCGGCGGCGGCTATGGTGGAAGCTGATTGGGAAGTGGCTAGTCACGGCTATCGCTGGATTGATTACCAGTATGTGGGGGAGGACACGGAGCGGGAGCATATTCGTACCGCCATTGAATTGCATACCCAGGCCACGGGCAGTCGGCCCCTCGGTTTTTACCAAGGTCGCCTGAGTCCCAACACGCGCCGCTTGGTGGTGGCAGAAGGGGGATTTCTCTACGATGCTGATAGCTATGCCGATGATTTGCCCTACTGGAATCATGAATATGGTCGGCCCCATTTAGTGATCCCCTATACCCTGGATAATAACGATATGCGGTTTGCTTCTTATCAGGGGTTCAATTCGGGGGATCAGTTTTTTGCCTATTTGCGGGATGCATTTGATGTGTTGTATCAGGAGGGGGAAACGGCCCCCAAAATGATGAGTGTGGGGTTGCACTGTCGGTTGGCCGGTCGTCCGGGTCGAACGGCGGCGTTGGCGCGATTTTTAGATTATGTGCAAGGGCACGATCGCGTTTGGATTTGTCGGCGGGTGGAGATTGCCCGTCATTGGCATCAGCATCATTTTCCGGCTGGAACTTAGTTGAGATTGAGCCTTAGGGCTAATTGTTGACTCTCCCACTCTAGCAGTTTGGTCTTCCGGTCGATGCCCCAGCGATAGCCCCCTAGCGATCCTGATTGGCGAATGACCCGATGGCAGGGAATCAGATAGGCGACTGGATTGCGACCGACCGCATTGCCAATGGCCCGTGCAGCGGTGGGTTTACCCATGGCTATGGCTAATTGCTGATAGGTGGTCTGTTGCGCGAAGGGGATGTTGAGGAGCGATCGCCACACTTGAATCTGGAAATCAGTGCCTTTGACGTGGAGGGTGAGGGCAGATGGGCTGTCGGGGTGAGGCTGGAAGAGGCGATCGCCCACTACCTTAGTACTAGTCTGATCAGCAATAATATCAGCGTTAGGCCATTCTATTTGTAAGTATTTATCTGCTTTTATCTGACAAGGCTCATCGAGAAACGCCAAATTACAGATACCCTGGCTGGTGGTGGCAATCACGCAGGGGCCAACCGGAGTTCCATGCACCCCGTACCGAATTTGTAATCCCTGCCTTCCTGACTCCAGTTCCGCTAGGGACATGGCTCTTAGGGTGAGGTTCAATTCATCGTTTTGATGACGAATCGGGTGAAAGGTGTCTAGCATGGGGTGAGGTAGCTCCTATGGCCTAAAACTTGCTGTAGGTATTGTCCCGTATAGGATTCTGGGGTGGCGGCGACGGTTTCCGGGGTGCCCGTAACGACCACCTGACCACCGCGATCGCCCCCTTCCGGTCCTAGGTCAATCAGCCAGTCGGAACAGCGAATCACATCCAGATTATGCTCAATCACTAGCACCGAATTGCCCTTATCCACTAACCGTTGCAACACCTCCAGTAAGTTGTGGACATCGTAAAATGACAAGCCGGTGGTGGGTTCGTCAATCAGATACAGGGTTTTACCTGTGGCGCGGCGGGACAGTTCGGTAGCTAGTTTTAATCGTTGAGCTTCCCCGCCGGAAAGGGTTGGCGCAGTTTGACCCAATCGCACATAGCCCAATCCCACATCCACCATGGTTTGCAGCCGTGCCTTCGCCTTGGGAATCGGATCGAAAAACTCTAGGGCTTCCTCCGCCGTCATATTGAGAGCGTCGGCAATGGTTTTGCCTTTGTAGGTCACTTGCAAGGTTTCCCGGTTGTATCGCGCTCCCTTGCACACCTCGCACTGGACGTAGACATCGGGGAGGAAGTTCATTTCAATGACGTTCACCCCCTGACCGCTACAGGCTTCGCAACGTCCCCCTTTAACGTTAAAGGAAAATTGACCGGGTTTGTAACCCCGTGCTTTCGCTTCCACGGTTTGAGCAAACAAATCCCGGATCACATCAAACACTCCGGTGTAGGTGGCGGGATTGGATCGGGGGGTGCGCCCGATGGGGGACTGATCGATCACGATCGCCTTATCCAGAGCATCCAGCCCCTTCACCTCGGTTAATTCCTTGGGCATGGGGACTTTGTGGCCGAAGTGATGCCGTAGGGCGGTGTAGAGCAGTTCGTTGACCAATGTCGATTTGCCAGAACCGGATACCCCAGTGACGCACACCAGTTTGCCCAGGGGAATTGTCACGTCAATGTGCTGCAAATTGTTGCGGTGCGCTCCTTTGAGTTTGAGGCTGCGACCGTTGCCCTCCCGTCGTTCTAGGGGAGTGGCGATCGCCCTTCGTCCCGATAAATAAGCTCCCGTTAAGGAATCCTCGGCCTTGAGAATATTTTCCAGGCTACCGTGGGCGACGATGCGACCCCCGTGAACCCCGGCACCGGGACCGATATCGACGATGTAGTCAGCGACGCGCATGGTGTCTTCGTCATGCTCCACCACAATTAGGGTATTGCCCAAGTCCCGCAGGCGAATTAGGGTATTGAGCAGGCGATCGTTGTCCCGCTGGTGCAGACCGATGCTAGGTTCATCCAATACATAGAGAACCCCCGTTAACCCCGAACCAATTTGGGTGGCAAGGCGGATGCGCTGGGCTTCTCCACCGGAAAGGGTCATGGCGGTGCGATCGAGGGTCAAATAGTCCAACCCCACATCCAGCAGGAATTGGAGGCGATCGCGCACTTCCCGCAGCACCAATTCACCAATCTTCGCCTGTCGGGGGGTGAGTTGCAAATTATTCACCCGCTTCAGGGCATCCCGGATGGACACACTAGTGAAATCCGTAATCCGGTACTGACCAATGCGAACGGCGAGGGATTCTGGCTTGAGGCGATCGCCCCCGCACACTTCACAGTCCTGCTGTACCAAGTATTTCTCTAATTTTTGCTTATAAGTCTCCGAGGTACTTTCTTGATACTGGCGCTCTAGGATGGGTAACACTCCCTCATAACGCCGTTCATAGCCCTTCTTTCCCCGGTAACGGGAATCTGTTTCGATGTAAATCTTCTCCGTAGAGCCATGCAGCAAAATATCCCGCTGATAATCGCTCAAGTCCTTCCAGGGGGTTTGGATCTCGAATCCGTAAGCCTGTCCTACACTGTAAAGTAGGGAAAAATAGTAAGAATTATCTTTTTCGGACCAAGGGGCGATCGCCCCATACACGGGCAGGGACGGATCGGGTACCACCAAATCCTCAGAAAACTTTTGCAGGGAACCCAAGCCATGACAATTGGGACAAGCGCCATAGGGGGAATTGAACGAAAACAGGCGCGGCGATAACTCCTCCATCACCGCCCCATGTTCCGGGCAAGCAAAATTCTCCGAAAACACAATCTCCCTCGGCCTCCCTCCGGTCCCCTCCCCTTTGTAAGGATTGGGTTGGGTTGGGGTCTCTTCGTAAGATGAAGGCTGGGGTGGAGCTATCCCAGCAGTCTGAGCAACTGCATAAGTTCCGCCCTGATCCGCCACTTTCATCGCAGTAGACTGGGTGCGGCGATCGCTTTGGGTGCGGCGATCGTTCAAAGACACCACCTTATCTCCATTGTCCGACTTGCCGGAATCGTCATCGGGATAGGCAACAATATCTACAATCGCAATACCATCCGCCCGTTTCAGGCAAGTGGTGAGGGAATCCACCAATCGCTCCTGTAAGCCCTCCTTTTGCACCAGACGATCTACCACCACTTCAATGTCGTGGCTGTGGGTTTTCTTCAGCTCAATCGAGTCCGACAGATCAATCACCTCGCCATCCACCCGCACCCGCGCAAAGCCTTCCGCTGCCAGACTGGAGAGTAATTTTTTGTGGGTACCCTTTTTGCCCCGCACCACTGGGGCAAGGACTTGAAACCGGGTTTTGGGGGGCAATTGGGCGAGGCGATCGCACATTTCATCAATGGTTTGGGGGGCGATGGAGCGATCGCAGTGGGGACAGTGGGGACTCCCGGCCCGACCGTAGAGCAGCCGCAAATAGTCGTAAATTTCCGTCACCGTTCCTACCGTCGAGCGGGGGTTGTGGGAAGTGGATTTTTGGTCGATGGAAATGGCGGGGCTGAGTCCCTCGATCGCGTCCACATCGGGCTTATCCACCTGGCCCAAAAACTGACGGGCGTAGGCACTGAGGGATTCCACATAGCGCCGCTGGCCCTCAGCGAAGATGGTGTCAAAGGCGAGGGAGGATTTGCCGGAACCGGAGACTCCGGTAAAGACGATGAGGCGATCGCGGGGCAGTTCAAGGTCCACGTTTTTGAGGTTATGCTGTCGCGCCCCCCGCACTTTGATGGTGGGATGGTCCGGGGGCAAATGCTTAGCGACGAGGGTGTGGCCGTTAGCTTGAGCGGTGGTAGTGACCTCTGATGCTGGAGTCCCATCGTTTTGGGCAGATAGAGGGGCGATGTCAGACATGGCTCATCAGGGTAAAACGACAGGACATTAACAAAAACGGGCAAGGGTGCATTTGCACTAACTACCTTGAAAAATAGTGTACGGGACTCGCTCCAATAGTTCAAGTACTCTAACCGCCAAGAAAATTGGCGAGTCCAAGGGACCACCGCTCACATTTCTTTACAAATTCTATCGTGCTGAGTCAGCTTACGGTGAGGACTTTTCTAAGAAACTGAAAACAACTTCTGAACAATGTAGCCAGTGAAAAATAATACTGGGTTAACGAAAGGAACCCCAGCCTGCAAGTGCGATCGCACTCTCTATTCCGATCCTAACTTGTCAAGATCCTAGATAAGAGAGTTGCTCACCAGTTGGGCGATCGCCCGGTAACCTGACTTCCTGATCGATAGCTAAGCCTTGAAGCCACTGTCGATCTTCACTGACATGGGGAAATTTGAGTTGCGCTTCAGCAACACCATGATGAATCATCCGTTGCCGCAGCGTTTCAAAACTACCGGCCGCTAAAATCCGCAACCGAGGCGGGGGAATTTGGTCGCGCCGCTTAATTGCATAAAACTTCTGAACCTCTTTCATGGTGTCGTCAAACGTTTGCAAGAAGTGTTCTGGTTCGGATAACCGAGTTCCCAATGCTAATTCAATATTGACTAGGTAAGGAGCGGGGATGCATTCCTCGGAAAGAGTAATGCAAAAATTTTCCAGGACAACATTAAAGGTCTGCTGGAGTCGTCTCATTACTTCAATCACATGGGCTTCAGATGTTTTCTCGGTAGAGGATGAAATAATTCCCCCCCGGCGATGGAGGAATACCATCAGGGGAGCTTGACCGATAAAGCCTTCGATTTTAACAATGTCCCCCAAATCATAGCGATAAAACCCACTGTAATTAGTGAACACGATACGGTAATGTTGATTGACTTCGACCTCCTGAGGAAGAAGGGTTTTGGGATTATCTTGATGCCACTGGTCTTCAGGGATAAATTCTATAAACGCGCTGTCGAGGGCAGGTAAGACGCTGTCAGTATTGAAGTCGCGGTGAACGCCCAAGACTCCTTCAGCACAGGCATAGGTTCCTCCGAAAATGGGCGTAGTCCCAAAATACTCCGGAAAACGTTCAAAGTAGAAATTTGAGGTGCCGCCCCGTGCTGTTACCAGAAATGACAACTGTTGCCATGCTATTTTTGGGGTCAGTCGTCCGTGGTGTTCAAGAAGATGCTGGAGTGTCTTAGCCCGTCTTGGATAAGCTGGGCATTGACGCTTAATTTTAGTGTAGAGGTCGGGGGGGAGTTTTAGCCAGGACGCAAGCTCACCTGTTTTGATATCGTGGATGAGCGATTCACTGTGGTTTTCTAAGAAAAAGCAGAGCTGTAGTGCCAGTACAGGAAAGGTCGCTGCAATGACTCGCAGGTTTTCATTTCGCAGTGCAAACAACAGACAAATATAGTATCGGGTGTCGGTGTCAGCGATTTTGAAGACATCAAATGGGCTAGAAAGGACTTGCCGCGATAGCACATCCATCAACCGCAGGTCGCTTGTACTCACAGGGGCATAGGCAATGCCTGAAGGGGTTTGCCCATAGGCATTGACAGAGAGCGGCAGCAGCATTTTTCCTGGGGGACGGTGTTCTCTCATCCCTGCCCCGATGACAAAACCCATTGCGGCACGGCTTGTCCGCGAAAGCACTTGGCGCGATCGCTTCGTGACAGGAATAAGCTTTTTTTGCCCTGTTGAACCGCTACTGATATTGAAATAGATGAGCGGATCGGAGACTAACACATTGGGTTCGCCATTCGCCATTCGTTCCGTATAGGGGGCAAAGGCGCTGTAGGGACGAACGGGAATACGGGCACGAAATTGGTCAATGGTGTGAATATCCGCCAGTCCATAGTCCCTGCCAAAAACCGTGTCTTGATGGGTTTTAAGAAGCGATCGCAGAAACGCATCCTGGACAGCATCCATCTGCTGTGTTTTGCGGAGGAAATTTGTCTTGGCCCGATGGGCGATCGTCGCCAGAATAGGTAACACAAAGTCGGTCATAGTCGTGAAGTCAAGCGCTGAGATGCGAATTTAGTGGAGAGCGGCACGGGTGGGCGCTGCGGGTTCAAGAAGTTCTTGGATGATGGTGGTAGAGAGCAGTTGGTTCGGCGGCATCATCCATTGAGGTTGCAGCCTATAGACAGGATAGTCGTGCTGTATTCGTCGAGTCCCGCCACTGGTGATGTTGAGTAGAACAGAGTCCTGTCGCTGCACCGTACCCGATTCAACTGCCTGCATCAGAGCCGCAGTTGCTACACCCGAGGCTGAACAGATATCAATGCCCTCCAAGGTTTCAAACAGGTGTTGAGCAACGGCTGTTTCTTGGTTGGTCACGGCATACATTTCACCATCTGTGCCTGTTAGGGCATCGTAAAGTCCGCCTGCTAGAGAGTATGCTGGGGTGCGATTGGTTAGTACACTCGCCGCAACCTGCTGAATCTGACTTTTTGCTAGGGACTCCTGCATCGGGGGGATAACACGAGAACGAGTTTTCCATGCCTCTACAACGGGGACAAATGGATGATTTTGGGCGAGGTGTAATTTCATGGAATGGGAGCCAAATCGTCCGTCTTCTAAGAGCCGCAGACTTGCTTCCCAGGCTGCAATGCCCCCGCTGCCAGACCCAATGGCCTGAAAGTAATGGTCGGGGAGGTGACCAAGGGTGACAGCGGCATCAATCACCGTCAGCCCCATACCGTCTCGACGGGCGACATTGAAGACTCCGCCTTCTGGGAAAAAATCGTCAACTTGGCTGATGTGGTGTCCGAGGGCGATCGCATCAGAATAGTCTCCATCATTCCCAACGCCTATCAACCGTACCCCAGGATTAAAAAGATGCTCGGACCAGATCGAGTCTAAGTTTTTCTCAGGAATCACCAGCATCAGCGGCAGCTTGAGCCTCGAACACAGGTTTGCAAACGCTCTACCCGTGTTGCCTGCGGACGTGATGACGAGGGTGCGCCCATGTCCCTCAGGAATACGTGCAAGCACTGTGGCTGCTTCTAATTCCTTAAACGATCCCGTGTTCAATTGCGCCTGACGCTCAGGCCAGTAGCCATTAAAACTGATGTAAAGGTGATTCAACCCTAAATGGTGGGCTAATCCCTTGCTTTCATAGGTTATTGGCTTCCCATGTGTGTCTAACCACCGTTCTACAGGTAGCCAGTCAATATATTGAAAAATCCCTGGTAAATGGGACTTAATAGCCAAGCTCTTGGAATCATACTCAGTGCGTAACAAAGCAGGGGCATGGTCACTATCACAGTAGAGTCGAAAGGGATCGGTAGAGTAGCTTGCGCCACACTGGAGACATCGGAGACGGTAATCAGGAGGCTTGCCTTTCGGTCGTAGGGATTCAGTCATTGTGTGTAAACAGTTCTCTCCCAAGAGGTCTAGCTAGCTATTTTACAGTAAGAGATGGGAGTCTATAAGCTGTGGCTTCCTACGGTAGGGGGCGATATCTGAAGTAAGTGCTGACCTAATCGACGAGCGGGAGTGATCAGCGATCGCCCCCTAAATATACCAAAACTCCTTTGGCGATCGCTCCCCTCCCCCAATGGGATCGCCCCTAATCAAGCCATTGAGGGCGATCGCTCTCCCCATTCCAAAAAGACGAACGTTTGACCGACAATCCTAATCGTAATGGTAGCGACAAGCCAGAATTCTGATTTTGTCCAGTTTCACTTGATAAACAAGACGATGCTCTTTGGTAATGCGACGAGACCAAAATCCCTTTAGATCATGTTTAAGGGGTTCGGGCTTTCCAGTACCTTGAAATGGCTCTCGTTCAATTTCCTGAATCATTTTGATAATTCGTAGTGCTATTTTTCGATCTTGCTGAATCCACCAAGCCAGATCATCCAACACGTTTAAGTCTAGCTCAAGTTGCCTCATGGATTTCGGGTAAATCTAACTGTTCGATTGCCTGGTTCAAGCTGATACCACCCTCTCTGTTCCCTGCCTCTAAAAGACGTTGACGCATGGTCTTGCTTTTCAATAGGTGTTGAGTTTCTAGTTCTGAGATTAGATCCTGCCACACATCAATGGGAACAATTACGCCTGTAATATTCCCTTGTTGATTGGAGATGTACTGGACGCTTTCCTCTACAGGCGGTGTTGCTAATTCCAAGTTATTCATGGCTCATATCAGTTAGATTAATCTCATTATATTGTGCATCTCTAACCCATTGTGCGATCGCTCCCCTCCCCCAATGCGATGCCCCTTCCCCTCAATCTGTCTAGCTTGAAGACGATAATCCAAAATCCAAAATCCAAAATCCAAAATCTAAAATCCATTCTCCTGCAACACCTGACGGGCTGTGTCTGCATAGCGCTGGACTCTTGGTAGCTGGGGAAACTGCTGGGCGATCTCTAGGACTTCGTTGGCGAGGGCGATCGACTTTTCTCGGTCGGGCATAGCTTGGAGATAAAAGATGCTGAGGTTAATCAGGGTCATGGCGACATCGGGCAAAAAGGAGCGGGGGGTTCTCCTCTGCTAAGGCGCGATAATGCTGCAAGGCTCTCCGCACCTACCCCTCAGTCGTTATAACTCTAGCCGGAATTATCGTCGGCGTAACCACAGGAAAATTGCCCCACCAAACCCGATGATGGGCAGGATGGCGATCGCCGTCAGCGCGATCGTCGCCAAGGTTAGCCCATCCAAAACAATCCGCCGATTATCCACACTCTTAGGCCGGATAGCAAGGGGCTGATTCGTCTGTTGACTCAACCAGTTAACCGTATTCAGGAAAACATCCCCATTCAACTGCTGATTCACCAAGCCATTGCTAACAAAATTAGCATTGCCGATAACCACTAAACGAGCCTCATCAGGGGATTCGGCAGCCTCTTCAGTCTCCTCTTCCGCCTCGCTTTCCTCCTCCGAGGGGTTAGCTTCATCGGTATCCGTTTCCGCCTCGCTTTCCGCCTCACTTTCCGCCTCGTCGCCAGATACCTCAGAATTATTATCATCCGCATCGGCATCACTGGAGGATGCTTCCTCCTCCGATATAGCGTCAAGATTAAGATCCTGGGGTGAAGGGGATGGCTCGATGGCTGGACGATTCAGGGCAACCCCAAAGACAAGGGGGCCATTTATAACATCGTTTTCATTAAAATCCTCAAATTCTGGATCATTTTCCTGGGGAACGGGAAGGGCTTGGGTAACGTCACTGGAAATCAACAACGGGGCCGATTCAATGTCCTCTTGCACATCCAGATTAAGCGGTTGGGTGATGGGATAAAAGGAGTAATTATTGCCGAAGGACTCGGTGATCGGGTGTTCACCATAGGTCTGCACCAGGGTGGTGGTAACATCGGCTCCCACAGCCTGACCATTGGGATCAATAATCAGGCGATCGAGGGGTTCGATGCCCCAGTCTGCAAAGAGGTCATCTAAGCCGGGATTACCTTGGGGATCGAGCAGGACCAGCAGACCGCTGGACGTTGACAGGTAGGATTGGAGCGCCTGCACCTCTCCTTCAAATAAAGCTTGCTGTGCCCCTGCAATGATCACCACATCGGCATCGTCGGGGACGGCTGGTTCTTGGGCCAAGTTGAGGGTTTCGACCCGATAGTTTTCAGCCACTAGTAAGGATTGGGCATCGGCGAGGCCACCCTGACCGGGTTCGAGGGGAAATTCGCCATGGCCTTGGAGGAAGTAAACGGTGGTTTGGCGATCGCTAAACAAATTCACGATGCCATTGGTGAGGTCCACCTCGGTCAAAGGTTGTTGGGGATTGAGCACCTGCACCAACTGACGACGGGCACCGGACTCCAGATGGATTTCCCCTGCCGGATTTTGCACCCCAAAGCGCTGGGTCAGGGCGGGGTCAGCTTGGGGGTCAACCACAGTGTAGTTAAATTGGCTGGATTGACGGCGATACTTGTCCAGCAAATCTTGCTCCACCGGGGCGGGGCGAAACTCATCGGTCCGGAAAAAGAAGAGTTCCACGGGTTCATCCAATTCCCGTAACACCTGCTGGGTTTGGGGAGCCAGGGTAAAGAGCTGGTTTTCGGTGAGGTCAATTTGTTGGGGCCATTTGACCGCGAGAAAATTGATCAAACCCAGAATGAACACCATGGCCAGGGTGGACACTAGCACATTGGTGCTGGCTTGGGTGGAGCGGCGACCGAAAAATCCAGGCAGGGCGTTGCTTTGGCTGACCAACCACAGGGTCAATACCAATACGCCACCGAGGAGAAAGACCAGGGGCCACACATCCCAACTGCCCAAGGCTAAACCCAGGGTGACTCCCACAATCATCAGAATTGGACTGATCCACACCAGGGATTTAAGGTAAGGGGTGATGGCAGATTGCTTCATAGCTATATAGAAACCGCTTGTAGAATTTGTCGAGGGTAAAACGCAGCTAAGGACTAAAAAGGGAGGGATTTTCCACTGATTACGATCGCTGGAATCGCAGTAGCTCAATGGATTGAGCGGTTAAAAATAACCCCAAAATAATGTAGCTCAAAAATAGGACGATGCTGCTAGCGTCAATAATTCCTCTGGAAAAATTGGCATAGGGTTTGAGGAGGGCTAAATGGCCGATGGCGGTGCCGATCGCCCCCGTGGCATTCCCCGTTAACCAACTCATAATTAACAAAACCACTACGAGGATAAAGGTGATGATGGCCGCCAGGATGGTGCTGTCGGTGAGGGAGGAAATGAACATCCCTAAGGACAGAATGGCGGCTCCCAGCAAAATCAAACCCAGGTGGCCCACTAGCATTAAGCGCAGGGGCAGAGGCGGATCGGCGGCGGAGTAGGCGATCGCCTCGTACACCATCAGGGGCAATACCATGGCGATGAAAAAGGTCAGCACCCCCAGTAACTTACCCAGGGCCACCACCCAATTGGTCAACGGTGCCGTGGCGAGTAATTCCAAGGTGCCCCGCCGTCGCTCTTCGGCGTAAAGGCCCATGGATAAAATGGGTAACATCACCAGGGAAAGAATGGCTAAGGTATCCAGAAACCCCTTCAGCAATTCGTAGGGAACATCGATTGGTCCCAAACCCAACTGGTCCGAAACTAAGGCACTTTGGGCCGCAGTGGATAGTAACCAGAGGAAAAAGCCACCGCTAAACAGCCAAAATACCCCAGCAATAATAAAGGATAAGGGAGCGGCAAAATAGCTTTGGAGTTCTTTACGGTAAATGGCGATGATATTGGCCAGTAGGGTACCCATGGGTTCTTGTGTTACTCCTGTTGTGTCGATTCAGATTCAGGGACAGCAGAGGATTCCGGTGAAGGGGGGGCATCGGCTTCGGTCACAGCCTCAGGGTCGGGGGTGTCCCGGATGGCGGCGGGGATGGCTTCAGGGGGGCCTTCCGGCGCGATCGCCCCTACGGTGTCGGCGGGAGGCGCGTCCTCCTCCATCGGGTCTGTGATCGGGTCTGTGATCGGGTCTATGATCGGAACATCCGTGGCGGTTAAATTGAGGAATACCTCTTCTAGGCTAGCCTGGGTTCGCTGCATTCCATACAAATTCAGGCCCGCCTCAATCAGGGTTCTGGCCAGGGCTGGGCCATCGTCAATGCCGGGGTTAAGCTGCACGGAAAGTTGACAGCGGTTGGTGGGGTCCGAGGCATCTGGATGTTTGTCGGCAGATTCGGATCGCACCGCCACTGCCGCCACCGAGGCTAATTCCTGCAACTTAAGGGTGGCGACTTCTGTAGGGCCAGCAATATCCAGTTCGTACTGAATTCCCTGGTTTAGTTTGTTTGTCAACTCATCGGGGTGATTGGTGGCCACCACTTGGCCGCGATTGATGATGGTGATGCGATCGCACGTCAACTTCACCTCGGATAAAATGTGGGTGGAGAGAATAATCGTGTGATCCCCAGCCAAGGACTTGATTAAATTCCGCACGTCAATCATTTGGCGGGGGTCCAGTCCCACCGTTGGTTCATCCAAAATAATCACAGGCGGATCATGGACAATGGCCTGGGCTATGCCCACCCGCTGCCGGAAGCCCTTAGATAGCTTGCGAATCAGGGTGTGCTGCTTTTCCATTAGATTGCAGCGGCGCATGGCTATTTGCACCCGTTGGGGGCGATCGCCCGCCGCCACCCCTTTAATTTGGGCGACAAAATGGAGGAAACCCGCCACCGTCATGTCAGGATACAGGGGCGGCGTTTCCGGCAAGTAGCCAATTCGCCGCCGCACTGCCATGGAATCATCGTGAACATCAAATCCGGCTATCCGTGCCGTGCCCTTAGTGGCAGGCAAATAACCCGTGAGAATCCGCATGGTGGTGGTTTTCCCGGCCCCATTTGGTCCCAAAAACCCTAGAATTTCCCCTTCTTCCACTGCAAACGTGACATCCTGGATGGCGGGGGAGGCTCCATACAGTTTGCTCAAATGCTCGACTTCAATCATCCGCGTTACATCTTCGACAACTGTTCAACAATTCAGCTCAACGATAATTCAGCAAGAGGGCAGTATACCGTGGGACGTGGCATTGTGTCATCCCAGTCTAAATCTTGCCCCTGCGCCTTTCGCATTGTAAACCTACAAGTCCCCTTCCTTCACTACAGAATTGGTACATTGTCTTCAGGCCAGTTTAACTAAATAAACGGTTATCCGGCTTGAGTTCAGTGGTTGTGGCAGTCATTGAAAAGTACATCATTGGCGTTCAAGATTAAGTTATTGGGAGATTGCCACGACCCATCAAGCCTGACTCATGCCTAGACCGAGTAATTTTGAGATTTTTGCAACTCCATCTGTAAAATGAAGAACGCGGAATCTTACTGAGGAAGTTACAATGTCTCGGCATCATGCAACCGTAGAATGGCAGCGTCATCAAGCTAAGTTTGTAGATCATCAATACAGCCGTGAACATCTTTGGAAATTTGACGGTGGTGCTGAAATTGCTGCATCTTCCTCGCCGCAAGTGGTTCCCATGCCCTACTCCAACGCCAAGTATGTCGATCCCGAAGAAGCGTTCATCGCATCGCTTGCAAGTTGCCATATGCTTTGGTTTTTGTCGATCGCTGCAAAGCGTAAATTCGTGGTCGAGAGTTACACTGACTGTGCCGTTGGAGTGATGAGCAAAAACGAAGAAGGGAAATTAGCCATTACGAGCGTTCATCTTTATCCACAGGTGATTTTTGGTAAAGATCACCTACCCACCCAAGCGCAAATCGAGACGATGC